>JAYENE010000602.1:0-6628 GCA_034721935.1 Thermodesulfobacteriota bacterium | reverse complement strand
AAGATATGTGCCGAGATCTTGATGCATAAGGGTTTGCGAAAACCACAGGCATACCCGTGGATATGTCGAGGATTTTCGCGAATCCTTGATGCGCAAGAGATCGGTGCAGATCGAGTAAAAAATCGCTTAATTTAGGTTAAAAGAACCTGTTTCGTCAAGAACAATGATACTGATAGTGTTTAGCGGAGAACTATAACGTCCATTTGTAACACCATTTGCAAATCAGTTAACGGCTTAGTGTGTTGATGATATTATGTTTATTATACTGTTATCAGTTAGATTATAATGCGGTAAGGTTTTTTAGATATGAAATTGACTCCCATGAAAAAGGCTCCTGTTGGCACGGCAGTATTGAGTTGTTTGTAAATACAGGGTCTGATTCGAGTTCGTAACGCGAGGAGGCAACAGCTTTTTTCCAGAGGGCTGTGTGAGGAATCGGTGAATAATAAGCAATAACAGGCATTATATTATTTTGTTTGACGATCTTTATGGAATCTTCAATGGATCCTATCGTTTGTCCGGGCAGTCCTGCAAGCAGATATGCGCCGACCTGATCTTTATTAAAGCCTGCATTCTTCAGATATGCGACAGCCCGCGTAAATTCATGCGCGGTTACCTTGTTGTCAAAATCCTTCCTTTGTTCAAAGGCCGCGGTCTCAAGCCCAAGGCGCAGGGTTTTAAAGCCTGCTTTATACATCAGATCTGCTGTCTGATCCGAAACATAGCGGACATGGACAGCATTTGGCGTGTGAAAGCGCACATTTATGCCTGTTTCAATTATTTTTTCAAGGATCGGGATAGCATGCTTTTCAGCATCTACAAGGAGCGCATCATCGTAAAACACAAAATCGATTACATCATATTTTTCATGCCAGTGGCATATTTCTTCCACCACAGATTCCGGGCTTCGCAAAGCTCTTTTTGGATTTAAAAAATGTGATGCGCAGTAGGCGCAGGAAAAGGGACATCCTGTTGACGTGAGAATGGGGATATAGGAGATTTTTCTCTGCAGGTCAAATGCAGGATAAGGATATGTATCAGGATTATCCGGGTTATATTTTGGGCTGACCGCAAAACCTGTAAATTTTTCGGCTAACTTGATGATGTGTTGAGCGGTTAGACCGGTTATGACCATGTCCGCGCCTGAATGAACCCTGGCGTGATCCTGACAGAGACTGGCATAAACACCGCCAAGAATCACCAATGTGTCCGGATATATTTCTTTAATCATATCAACGGCATGCCGCACACCCTGATGCCAGTATGTCATAAGTGAAGTGATAAGAATAAGATCGGGCTTTGGTATGGATAGAAGATCGTCCCTGAACCATTCTTCCCTGATTCCGTATCTGGAATAGTTTCTGGATACATCTTCAAGGCCGTCCGGCCTGGGGATCCTGGTTTTTAAATACGGGCCACGGCCGTATTTTGCATGAGGATCGGTTTTAAGAGCTTTTTGATGAAACCTGTCAAGACAGTCAATATAGGAAACATTATATCCGTGGCAACGAAGGATTGAGGCAAGGCTAAGAAGTCCCATCGGCTTTGCCCAGAAGTCGTAAGCAGCAAAATCGCAGATCCAGGGATTTACGAGCAGAATATTTGGGGTATCGTGTCTCATGGTTTATAGTGTGAACGGTCATAATTGGAGTTTCTTTATTGTGTTGGTATGCATTCCCGCGCTGGAGCATGGGAACGAGAAAAAGCTGTGCCTATAAGCAAGGCTAAAGCCTTGCCTTACGATCCTGACCACGCCAGACTGACGGCGGGCAAGCTCCGACATCCCGCTTCAGTGGGACTGAAAGCCTCTCCTACTCGACTAACCCCTCCGACTTCTGACTTCTGACTTCTGTTCTTTATTATCCTGCGGAAAGTATTCCATTGAGGTTTTTTTTAATTCCTCGCTGCTGAAAAGAAGTGTATATGTATTGATCGAGGTTGCTTCCGACATCTTGCGCGCTGTTTTCCTGCAGGATTCTTCATCTTTGGCATGAACCATGGTATAAAGATTGTATGGCCAATCGCTATTGGGGTTTCGCCTGTAACAGTGCGAAACCCCTCTGAAAAAGGCCATCTTTTTTCCGACTTCATCTATCCGTTTTTCGTCAACCTTCCAGGCTACCATGGCATTTGCCTTAAACCCTGATTTCTGGTGCCATATAGTTGCGCCAAAACGCCGTATTACCCCCCTGTCACAAAGATCTTTCAGCTTTTTCAGAAAAGTATTTTCTGAAATACCGAGTTTCTTTGCGATTTCGAGATACGGCTGCTTTGTTATGGACATGTCGCCCTGGATCGAGGCCAGGATTCTTTTTTCAAGTTTTGTCAGCATATGTTTAGATCTTTTAAAAAGATTTTCTTTGACAGGATTAACCCTTTTGGATTGTTGATTGTTGGAATCGCTCTATCTTTCACGCGGCGCAAGTACCTGCGCTGCGCGTCAATCAGCAATCATAAATCCTTGCTCTGTCCTCTGTCCTCTGTCCTCTGTCCTCTGTCCTCTGTCCTCTGTCCTCTGTCCTCTGTCCTCTGTCCTCTGTCCTCTGTCCTCTGTCCTCTGTCCTCTGTCCTCTGACTTTTTATGGCAAATATCTATAAAAGTCAAGGAGTTTTGGACTCAGGGAACAACCTCTTTATATCCTGCTCTGTTGCCCTGCATATACCATTTTCAGTCATAAAACCTGTTACAAGTCTTGCAGGCGTGACATCAAAAGCAAAATTTGCGGCGTGGCTGGTTTCAGGGGGAATCAGAACGCTTTTTATCGCTTCCTGGTCAAAGCCCTGCGCATACCTTATTTCATCAGGATCACGCATTTCAATGGGTATTTCTTTTAGACCGTCTTTTAAGTTCCAGTCAAAGGTGCTGGATGGAAGGGCAACATAAAAAGGGATGTTGTTATCCCTGGCCGCCAGCGCTTTAAGATATGTCCCGATTTTATTGGCAACATCGCCTGTGCGGGTAGTTCTGTCGGAACCGACGATTACAATATCCACCATGCCGTGCTGCATGAGATGGCCGCCCGCATTATCAACAATCACAGTATGCTTTACACCGTGTTTGCCTAATTCCCATGCGGTCAGTCTTGAACCCTGATTTAGCGGTCTTGTCTCGTCCACCCATACATGAATGTCTATACCTTTTTCAAATGCAGCATAGATCGGAGCGGTCGCGGTTCCATATTCTACACAGGCAAGCCATCCTGCATTGCAATGTGTGAGAATATTGACGGTTTGGTTTCCTTTTCTACGGCTTATGTCTGCAATCAGGTTCAGGCCGTTTTCACCTATTTTTCTGCAGTTTTCGACCTCTGTTTCAACGATTCTTTCAGCCTCATTAAGGGCTGCTTTAATTTTTTCAGATGATGTTTCTGGTTTGAGTGTTTCATGCAAAATTTTATCAACAGCCCAGGCAAGATTTATCGCTGTAGGCCTTGCAGCTTTGATCCTTTTACACTCTTTTATCAGAAAATCGTTGCTTATTGGTCTATCTTCAGCATTTAAGGCAGCCAGGTAAACCCCGTATGCCGCTGTAACACCTATGAGGGGCGCGCCTCTTACATAAGTTTCCTTTATAGCTTTTATGATATTATCGACATTTTTAAGCTTCGCAACTACAAACCGGTGCGGAAGCAGCCTCTGGTCGATTACTTTGACAACCTTTAAATCCTGACTCAGCCATATTGGTCGCATAATTTTACCACTTACATATCCTTTCTTGCCATGGCAATATCGTCAACATTTCCCATTACTATCAATGTCATTCTCTCTTTCAGAACTTGTGAAGGGGAAGGATTAAATTCAATTTCTTCGGAATTTTGTTTTGCGCCAAGAACCAGTAAATTGAATTTGTCCTTGATACCTGATTCGCTGATTTTCTTCCCCACAGCGCTTGAATCCGCTGAAACAGTTATTTGATGGATTCTTAAATCCTGTTTTCTGCTGCGAAGCATACTATCAAGGAAATCAACGGCTGCCGGACGAATCATTTCAGATGCCATGCGGAGCGCTCCAATAAAATTCGGCGACACAATGCTGTTTGCCCCGGCCTTTTTGAGTTTAGGCTTTAGTTTCTGATTTGTCATTCTGCTGATTATCCGTATGTTTTTGTTGAGCATTCTCGCTGTCATTGTAATATAAAGGTTGTCCTTATCTGAAGGAAGAGCGATGATAATCCCGGCTGCTCTTTCAATTCCCGCGGCCAAAAGATTCTGATCATCTGTAGCATCCCCTTTGATATAAAGCAGGTTTTCTATTTGGCTGCACCGCTCAATATTCTTTTCATCAAGCTCTATTAGAACAACCTGTTCACGATTTTTGACAAGTTCTTCAAGGAGAGGGCATCCTGTTTTTCCGCCGCCGCATACAACATAATGGTTATTTAACTTTTTTATCTGTTTATCCATCTGTTTTTTCCTTAATATTCCGGTGAGGTCTCCCTCAACCAATAATGCCGTCATGCTACTTATACCATAGAGCAGGATTCCCATCCCAAAGGTGATGAGAATCATGGTAAATATCTGTGCAGAGGCATTGCCTGTAACCTGGAGAATCTCGCCGTAACCAACGCTGGTTAATGAGATTACCGTCATGAATATGCAATCCATGAACTTTGGTTTTCCGCCAAACAGAATATAATAGCCTATGCTTCCTGCCGATATTATGACAAAAATGGCAATCAGCACAAAATATAATCTTTTTTTAATATTCATTGAAAAACTTTTCAACCAAGTTCGTAACTACATCCTTCAGCCTACAGCCTACAGCCTTCAGGCTAATAACCTGAGCAGTTAACCAAGTTCTTTTGCAGCGGCAAAACCAAGGTCAAAAGCCTTTAAGTTAGATTCCACAAAGCTTTTTTTTGTTTTTGTCTGTATTGCCTCTTTAACGCTGTCTGTTGACAGCGGGAGGATGCCTGTCTGAATCAGGGCGCCCAACAAGACAATGTTAACCGATAAAATATTACCCGCTTGTTTTGCAAGATCAGCGGCATTAAAGGCAATAAGATGTCTGGTTTTGGATCGGATCAAATCCTGCAGCCTGTCAAGATCAGGGTAAACGCTTTTTCCGAGAGTTACGGTAAATGATGGAATGCGGGAAAGGTTGGTGATTACAATGGTGTTGGAATTGCATTTATTGATGGCTCTGAGCGTTTCCGAAGGTTCAAATCCTAACAGCACATCTGCCTCGCCATCGGATATTATACTGCTTTTTGCGCTGCCGAATACAACGGCAGATTCAACTACCCCGCCCCTTTGAGCCATGCCGTGTATTTCACTCATGCGAACCGGAATGCCGGAAATAAGGGCCGCTTCTCCAAGCGCCTTTGAAGCAAGCAGGTTTCCCTGGCCGCCAACCGCCACTATAATTAATCTAATTGAATTCATAGCTTTGTTCCTCAAGGTAGTTTAGTAACCGTTTACTGGTTCAGGGTTCACTAAAAACCCGCCTGCCATCCGTCGGGCAGGGGTGAACTTTTGAACCTGTGAACACTTACGTAGTTTATTTATCAGAAATGGGTATTAAGTCAATATTAAGAAAAGGGAAAAATGTGATTGTAAATTTTCTGATTTGACACTGTAAACTTTTATAGTTAAAATAATAATTCAGACCTCGGAATTAAAAATATAGAATTCGTTATTAATTACCAATAATACAATATGTTATAGTTATTTCTGAGATAAATTGGACATTCGCCACCTTGAAGTTTTGTCATAAACCACAATATATGGTGTTTATTGTAAATAAAAATTGTATATATTGATTTGTAGCTACTAAACAATTACCGTATTGTCCAGGAATACTCCTAAATTTGGGTGTCGTATTCTGAGGTCTGTAGTTTAAGTTTCGTGCCTTTTTTATTTATTAAAAGCTTTAAACTGGTAACCGTGAACGGTTACGACAATTCTTCTAATGAAAACCGAAACGAGGTCCTTCATATGGTGACGGGTAAAATACTCATTGTTGACGATGAATCCTCCGTTCGTCAGTTCTTTGACGATGCCCTGACGGAGAAGGGCTACGAAGTGATGTCAGCACAAGACGCAGGGGAAGCGCTGAAGACCCTTGAAAAAGACGATATCAACGTCATATTCCTCGATCTCAAACTCTTTGGGATGAACGGGATAGAGCTTTGTCGCCAGATAAAGGCATCGAAACCTCTTTCCATTATCTATGCCATAACGGGATGGGCGGCGCTTTTTGAGATTGAGGAGTGCCGGGATGCGGGCTTCGATGACTGTTTTATGAAACCGGTTTCCGTTGGCAGGATCTATAAGTCCGCTGACGATGCTTTTGAGAAGCTGGACAGGTGGACAAACCATTACGGCAAGGTCTGACCAGTCGAATAAAGTTTTTCCCCCTTTCCTTCCGATTAGGGTTCGGCAAAGAATAAGTTCGCAATTTCAGGCGTTGAGGCGCTCGGCTGACAAGGCGCGAAAAAGCATGAATATCAAGCATATTCAGAATTTTCGCAACGCAGTCAGGCGGGATGCATCGGCGCCTGAAATGTGAAGTTATTTTTTGCCGAGCCCTTAATGCATTAAAAGACTTCGCCCTGAAGCGTCACATAAAACGGATATTGCCAAGTATCTAAAACAATACGCCAGAGATGAAGATTCCGTTGACTATC
>JAYENE010000601.1:0-6674 GCA_034721935.1 Thermodesulfobacteriota bacterium | reverse complement strand
TTTTCACTCCCACCCCGACCCTCCACTGTCAGGTGAGAAATGGTTAATTTTAATGATATCAACCTATTAGTTCCCTCTCCACTGGGGGAGAGGGTTAGGGTGAGGGGGATTTCATGCGTCAGGGCTGGGAAACTGGTCGAGTGGTTGACTACTGGGAGTATTACCAGTTTGTTAAAATTGGAATTATCCCACAGGAGCATCATTTATCGGTCGGGCCGCCCGCCTCGCCTGAGCGAAAGTCTTCAGGGATGCCGACTGCCTCATTTGGCCGAGAGCGATGGCGGGCGGGATAAACCCGCCCCTACGGATTACGTGTATCAAATTTCGCAGGGGCGGGTTTATCCCGCCCGAATAGAGTTTATGTTTTCGGCTTTAACAAATTTGTAATGCTCCCCGACTACTTAACTGCTCGACTATTTAACTACTCGACTAAAGTTAAAGGAGGAAAATGTTTTTCAAAGGAAAAATAATTTGGATTGTTTTTGCAATATTGTGGTTTTTGGCTTTTTTATCAGCATGTGGCTACAGGTTTGCCGGAGGCGGAACTCTTCCTTCAGGCATAAAGAGTGTTTGCGTAACAATTCTTGAAAACCGCACCTCTGAAATTGGAGTTGAGAATAAATTTACAAATGATCTTATCTATGAATTTACAAGAAACGGCAAAATTGCAAGCATAGACAAGGCCGATGCTCTCCTTTCCGGTGTTATCAAATCAATGAATATTGAGACAATATCCCACAGAGGAGCCCACACTTCCCTTGAAAGACGGGTAACATTTACACTTGATTTGAAATTAACAGATAACGAAGGCGGGATAATTTGGTCTGCAAAAGGTGTTTCCGGCAACGAGGCATATGATGTGGAGTCTGACAAGCTATCAACAGAACAAAACAGAAGCAAAGCAATCTCAACGCTTTCAACAAGGCTTGCAGAAAAAGTTTATAACAGCTTAACAGAAGATTTTTAAACTGTAATTGACTTTACCAGGCCGGCAAGGCGGGAAATTTTTCGAGATGCGGTTTTTTTATGGATAACCCCTTTTTTTGCCGCTTTGTCGATAATAGATTGCGCTTGATTAAGTTTATTTAAAACTGTTTCATTCGACTCTTTGCCTGCGGCAAGCCGCACATCCTTGACAATGTTTTTAACCTTGGTTTTTGTCGTCTTGTTGCGTATACGCCTTTGTTCATTCTGGCTCGCTCGTTTTAATGCAGATTTATGGTTGGCCAATTTATAAAACTCCTTTCTGAATAGTTAAAAAATTTTAATTACATAATGTTAAAAGGCATGTCAACTTAAATTTGACAAACTCGTAAAAAGTCTCCTAAACTTGTCATTTCAAGCAAAGCGAGAAATCTTTGGTCTGTACCGCATTAAAAATATAAGATTTCTCCTTGCAGTCGACCTGCCCGCCATTGCCAGAGATGTTGGCACATAAGCTGAATGCTGTCTCAGGCGTTGGCAGGCTGGAATGACATACTGGATAAACTCGACTTTTTACGAATGTATCAAATTTGATGAACTCGTAAAAAGTCGAAAAATACTGTTTTCCGTCATTCCGGCGAAGGCCGGAATCCAGTAAAGTCAATAGGTTCTGGATGCCGGATCGGGCCTGCCCCGTACCGGATACGGGGTCCGGCATGACGTTTTTGGGACTTTTTACGATGCCATCAAATTTAATGATTTTGTTTAAACCTAAATTGAGCGATTTTTTACTCGATTTGCACCAATCTCTTGCGCATCAAGGATTCGCGAAAATCCTCGACATATCCACGGGTATGCCTGTGGTTTTCGCAAACCCTTATGCATCAAGATCTCGGCACATATCTTCGCAATAAATCGCTCAACTTAGGTTAAAAGCAATCAATGTCTGAAAATACACGCGTGACAAAAGCTGCAGGTGTTGTAGGCGCCGCAACCTTATTAAGTCGTCTCTTTGGTTTTATAAGGGATGTCGTCATTGCATGGTTCTTTGGGGCCGGGCTCAGTGCAGACGCTTTTTTTGTGGCATTCAGGATCCCGAACCTGCTTAGAAGGCTTTTTGCCGAAGGTTCTCTCAGCATTGCATTTATACCGGTATTTACGGAATATCTGACGGTCAAAGGGAGAGAGGAAGCCTTTAAGCTGGCCAGATCCGCTATATGGCTTCTTTCCATGATTCTGGCAATTGTTGCGGTTTTGGGTATTCTACTTTCCCCGGTTATCATAAAGGTTGTTGCTCCAGGATTTATCAGCTCGCCTGAAAAGTTTTTCCTGACAGTCAATCTGACCCGCATTATGTTTCCTTATATTTTTTTCATCGGACTGGTGGCCCTTTGCATGGGAATTTTGAATAGTCTCGGCCACTTTGCCGCCCCAGCCCTGGCGCCGGTTTTTTTGAATATTGCGATGATATGTTCGGTATTTTTTATTTCACCATACATGTCTGATCCAGTAACCGGCCTTGCCATAGGGGTGCTTATCGGCGGGGTTCTTCAGCTCGCTCTTCAGGTCCCCTTTCTTATTAAAAAAGGATTATATTTCTGGCAAAGGGTAAAAATATCTCATCCGGGGCTGAAAAGGATTGGCATATTAATGCTTCCAGCCGTATTTGGAGCCGCTGTTTACCAGATTAATATTCTGGTCGGCACCCTTCTCGCTTCATTACTGCCTGAAGGAAGCATTTCATATCTTTATTATGCAGACAGGCTGGTGCAGTTTCCTCTTGGCATATTTGCAATAGCGACTGCTACCGCTGTTTTGCCAAGCCTTTCAAGACAAGCGGCGGCAAGGGATTTAGAAGCTGTTAAAGCCACGTTTGCCCATGCAATGAAGCTGGTGTTATTCATAACAATACCTTCTATGGTTGGCCTTATTATGCTCAGGGAGCCGATCGTTGCTCTGTTGTTTAAAAGAGGCGTTTTTGATTCCAAAGCAGTCCAATTGACTGCATATGCTCTTTTATATTATGGTATAGGTTTATGGGCATTTTCATGCGTGAGGATAGTTGTTTCTACATTTTATGCCCTGCAGGATACAAGGACCCCTGTGCGCATGGCCGTAATATCGATTATTGCCAATATAGCGCTTGGGATCATTCTGATGGGGCCGCTCGCTCACGGGGGCATTGCCCTTGCCACCTCTCTTGCTTCAATGCTGAACCTCGGGCTTCTGGTCCGGGCATTAAAAATAAAACTTGGTCCATTAGGGTTAAGAAATATTGCCGAATCTGCTTGCAAAAGTGTGCTTTGTGCCGCTATAATGGGCGCAGTTGTCATGGTTGTTTCCATTTTTATGATTCCGTCAGTAGACGGATCATTACATGGACTTTTTTTCGGGCTTATGGGAACAATAATAATCGGTTTTCTTTTTTATGGATCCTTTTCCTTTTTAATAAAAAGTCCAGAAATGGAAAAGGTTTGGGGCCTAATTGTTAAGGGCATAAGAAAAAGTTGACTACCAGGCAAAATATCATATTATCTCTAATAATATTAGTTCTGTTTTCCCTGCTCTTGCTCATAATATTTGGAGACAATGGACTTGTCGATTTTGTCCTCATAAAGGGTGAAAGGAATAGGCTGGTTGAAAAAAATGAAAAACTTAACCAGGAAAACCTTGTTATGTATCATGAAATAGATAGATTGAAAAATGACCCCAAGTTTGTCGAAAATGTGGTAAGACAAGAGCTGGGAGTAATAGCTAAGGATGAAGTTATATTCAAAACAGGTAAAAATCAGGAGAACAAAAAATGACTGATCATCCCGATTTTTATACAAAAACCATGGCAAGGCTTTATGCTGACCAGGGTTATTTAACCAAGGCGGCCGAAATCTATAGATTTCTTTTAAAACAGGAGCCCGAAAGGCAGGAGCTTCCCGACAGGCAAAGTCTTATTGATGAGCTTTTTGAAATTGAAAAAAAACTTTCTGAAAAAGTTCCAGGCGATCCTGTTTTATTGTTTAGCAAATGGATTGATCTTGGGCTTAAATATAACAACTTGAAAAAGCTCAAAAATATTAAAAATAGATTGTAAACATAATAGCTTAGGGTTCGGCAAAAAATAAGTTCGCAATTTCAGGTGTTGAGGCGCTCGGCTGACAAGGCGCGAAAAAGCATGAATATCAAGCATATTCAGAATTTTCGGGCTCAACCGGAACTGGTGTGATGCCTAAACCCCGTCAACCGGAATCAATGTGGTCAATAAAATAAATCTGTTACGCAAACCATCGCTAAACTATCAATATTTTAACAATGGTATTAAGAGCAAAAAAATAGAACTTTTTTTATTTTGCCATAACTATCTGTAAAACAAGGAATAAATGGCAAAACGAAGGTCATTTTACCACATCAGTTCCGGTTGACCCAATTTTCGCAACGCAGTCAGGCGGGATGCATCGGCGCCTGAAATGTGAAGTTATTTTTTTGTCGAGTCCTTAGCTTTGATGACATCGTAAAAAGTCCCAAAAATGTCATGCCGGGCTTGATCCGGCATCCAGAACATATTGATTTTACTGGATTCCGGCCTTCGCCGGAATGACGGAAAACAGTATTTTCCGACTTTTTACCAATTCATCAACATTAGTCACTTGTAATTTGTAATTTATGCAGGAGGTAAGGTCATGACAACAATAAGGCAGAAGAGAAATTTTTTGACGTTTATCGGGATAGGCGCTGTTTTTTTTCTCATAATTTCCGGATGTGCCGGATTGAAATCGAAAAAGAGCGACCCCAAATCGCAGGTTACAACCCCTAAGGTTAAAGGGCCTTCCCCTTTATATTATGATTTTGGAGATGTGCTTATACCAAATGAATTAAAGGTCAACAAGAAAGCATCCTTTGTATTCAAGAGTTCCGGTTTTTCAGCAGGTGTTCTTACTTTAAGCGGAAGAGTCGAAATAAGTTCCCTTATCGCCTTTTTTGAAAACAATATGCAAAAGGATAACTGGAGGATTATAAGTTTATTTAAATCTCCACGAACTATCATGCTGTTTCAGAAAGAAAGCAGATGGTGCATGATAAACATCATTGAGAAAAATTTTAAGACTCATGTAGAGGTCTGGGTTGCGCCGACCCTCAATGAAGCTGAAGCAGGGCTGCTTAAGTAAAAAAAATTATTATGCAAACAAAAATAGACAATAAAAATATTGTTCTTGGTGTATGCGGCGGCATTGCAGCATATAAGAGTGTAGAATTATTAAGACTTCTTAATAAGCAGGGGGCAAATGTCAGGGTAGTAATGACTCAAAATGCCCGGTCTTTTGTCGGATCGCTGACCTTTGAAGCATTATCAGGTTATCCGGTCTGCTTTGACCTTTTTCAAAATATTGACAGCAAAAATGATGTCTCCATAAGGCATATTGGTTGGGCAAGGGATGCGGACGCTGTTATTATTGCTCCCGCAACAGCCGATATTATCGGCAAGCTCGCAAACGGCATAGCTGATGATGCCTTGAGCACATTCATGCTTGCTGTAACAGCCCCAGTTCTTTTGTGTCCTTCAATGAACAGTCAAATGTATGCTAATAAAGCGGTCCAGAGAAATCTTTCCATGCTAAGGGCTGATGGATATTTTATCGTTGAGCCGGAGGCAGGGAAGCTTGCATGCGGCGATTCCGGTCCCGGACGTCTTCCTGAACCAAAAGATATATTAGACAGGCTTTTATACTATTTTGCCCCCAAGGATCTGAAAGACAAAAAGGTTCTTGTCACCGCCGGTCCGACACGGGAACCTCTCGATCCCGTGAGGTTTATCAGCAACCCTTCATCAGGCAAGATGGGCTATAGTATTGCAAAAGCAGCGGAGTACAGAGGAGCCAAGGTTGTGCTGATTACCGGTCCCACAAATCTTTTGGATCCAATTAACGTAAAAGTAATCAGGGTGGAAACAGCAAAGGAGATGGCTCTATCTGTGTTTGAGCATATAGAAGATGCCTGCATTATCATAAAAGCAGCAGCGGTTTCCGATTACAGGCCTGTTGATTCGGCAAAGCAAAAGATAAAGAAAGGAAAAGATGAAATCACTCTGTTGCTGAAAAAAAACCAGGATATTTTAAAGGAACTTGGAAGGAAAAAAAAGGATCAGATTCTTATCGGTTTTGCCGCGGAAACAGAGAACCTTGAAATCAATGCGCAAAAAAAGCTTGTAGAAAAAAAACTTGATATCATCGCGGCAAACCTTGTTAACAGCCCCTCTTCCGGATTTGGCACAGATACCAACAGGGTAACCCTTTTTTATAAAGATAAAACAAAGGAGCCCCTTCCTGAAATGGCAAAGGATGATCTCGCGCATATACTTTTAGATCGGATTGTAACCTTGTTGAACCTAAGTTGAGCGATTTATTGTGAAGATATGCGCTGAGATCTTGATGCATAAGGGTTTACGAAAACCACAGGCATACCCGTGGATATGTCGAGGATTTTCGCGAATCCTTGATGCGCAAGAGATCGGTGCAGATCGAGTAAAAAATCGCTCAATTTAGGTTGAATTAAGGGCTCGGTCAAAAATAACATCTCGGGGGTATGGTCGGACGTCCCTTATCTACCTCAACCCCATCGGCTCCTGATATTTCAGCCCTGACGCACATCTTTTTGTACATTTATAACTATCTATTATTAAAGAACAATGATAAACTAATAATTAATCTGCGGAATACTTTCGTCGCGCTGTTTTCACTCCCACCCCGACCCTCCACTGT
>JAYENE010000600.1:0-6701 GCA_034721935.1 Thermodesulfobacteriota bacterium | reverse complement strand
AAAATTTTATTTGGTCGTCGTTATTTCTTAACGCTCACTAACATGCTCAAACAGTCAGCCGTTTTAAATTTAACTGCCCGCCACATCAGGTTGGTGGCAGGTTACTTTTTGAGTTTGTAAATTTCTGTTTAATAAATCCCATCAGATTAGCAATCTTTTCAGGAAGTCCGAGGACAACAAGAGTATCATCAGAAAGAAATTGCGTATCTGCGTGTGGATTGGACAATATTTGTGAATTCCTGCGTATTGCCAGCACAGTAACTCCAAATCTCTTTCTTAGGTTAATTTCGGCTATGCTTTTTCCAACTAAAGGTGACCTTTCAGCAACTTTCAAAGCGCTGATTTCCACATCAGGAAGCTGAAATTTTAAATCTGATACAGATAACGACTTTCTGTAAAGGCTTCGAAACATTTCGTAACCATCTGATCGTATTTCAGCAACAAGCTCTTCAATTTTACCTTTGGGTATAAGATACTTAGCTAAAACCCGGGTAAAAATTTCCACTGATGTTTCAAATTCTTCAGGAATGACCTCGTTGGCTCCTAATTCATACAAAGGCTTCATCTCCTGGAAATAACGGGTGCGTACAAGCAAATGAACCTTTTGATTAAGCCTGCGAATGATTTCAGTAATTCTACGGGTTGCCGCGGGATCATTAATTGCAGTTACAACAATTCTCGCATCTTTAATGTTTGCATGCTGAAGTACGACCTCCTGGGTTGAATCGCCATAATAAATCGGTTCACCCTTTGCCTGTTCGCTCTTTACTGTTTCCGGGTTCATTTCAACGATTACGTAGGGAATACCTGATAGCCGTGCGGCTCGTGCTACATTTCTACCATTGACTCCGAAGCCGATTATAATGAGATGGTCTTTTTTTATCTTAACCTTTATTTCCGGAACAGGATAAAGACCAGATATTAACCTTTTTGGCAGCGGCAACAGCAGGATAATATCCGCCAGGCGTGGCGCCAGGGTTATAATGAATGGTGTCGCCGCCATACTAAGCACAGAAAAAGCCAGAAACATCTGATAAATATTTCCGGTAAGCAAACCATGTTCAACACCGGTCTTGGATAAAATGAAAGAAAATTCACCAACCTGACTGAGCGCAAGGCCAACCAGGATTGAAGTGCGAAAAGGAAATCCTAATAGCACTGTTGCAAAGCATGCAATGATGGATTTTAGAACCAAAATTCCCAAAGCAATCAGCGCTATGGTTCCGGGTTGCCGGAAAAGAAAGCCTACATCCAGCAACATGCCGATAGAAACAAAAAAGAAGCTTGTGAAAACGTCACGAAAGGGTAAAATGCTTCCGAGCGCCTGATGACTGTATTCAGATTCGGAAATGATCAAGCCGGCTAAAAAAGCGCCAAGGGCAAGGGAAAGACCCGCGCTGGAAGTTATCCACGCAACTGCAAGGCAAATTACAACTATGCTCAAAATGAAAAGTTCCCGGCTTCGCGTCTGGGCGATTTGATATAATGCCTGTGGTACAATCCATTTAGCGCTAACTATCACCAACCCGATGATTCCGATTCCTTTGGCAATAAGAACAAGGATGGATTCGCCTGCACTCCCTGTTGCTCCGGCCAGCAAAGGCGTAATTAATATCATTGGAACAATAATGATATCCTGGAAAATCAAGATGCCAAGAGCTGTGCGCCCATGGGGGCTATCAACTTCAGCTCTTTCCTGGATCAATTTGAGAACAATGGCCGTACTGGAAAGGGATATAAGAAATCCTATAAAGATTGAGTTGCCGACAGGTTGGCCCAGTTGCCTGACTATAACAAAAGTAACCAGAAATGTAAGCAACACCTGAATCGAGCCTCCCATGAGGACTGATTTCTTGATTTGCAGCAGCTTTTCAAGTGAGAGTTCGATTCCAATAGTAAAAAGCAACAACACAACACCGACTTCAGCTAAAAGTTCAACTTCATGAACCGCCTTTACCAGCCCAAGTCCGTATGGCCCGGCCAATATCCCGGCAAGAAAGAATCCCACAATTGCCGGCACTCGAAGTCGATGGCATATAAAGAGAATAGCAATAGATAGCACAAATATAATAACAACGTCATTTAGCAGCGGTATTCCCATATTTTAATTTGTCTTCTGATTTTATAGAGCAAAATCTATTTGTGGATTAAATAATGAGCATTAACCCGGATACATATTTAAAATGCTGATCTTTTGAAAATAATTTTAAACCATACTGCAATGCAACAGAAGCAATCCATATATCATTAGTCGGTATCGGTTTTCCATTTTCCTTTAAATTATTCAGGACTTCAGCATAAAATTCTGCTGTATCTTCATCAATACTATACATCTTCACACGTGGTGTATCCAAAAATTCTTCGAGCTCTTTTCTATTTTCCGGCTTTCGATTGCCGCCTTTGAAACCGGATAGCAGTTCGCCAATACTAACAGCACAAATTCCTATTTCATGAGATTGCTGTAAAACTGCAATAGTTTCAGAATCTCCCTTCATGGCATATGAATAAATATTCGTATCAATCAGAACTTTTTTCATAATCAGAGCTCTTTGTCTATTTTCCTTTCCGTATCAATTTTGCCCTGAATCTTATCAAATTCCTCTTGAGACCACCTTCCGAATATATGGTCTAAATCATGGTATGCTACTGTAAACTTTTTTTCTTTTATCATGCCAAAATGCTGCCTTATTGTATCGATGACAACCTGATTTACGCTTTTACCTTCCTGTTTGGCTGCCTGTTTCATTTTTTCCGACAAAACAGAATCTATTCCTCTTACAGTTATTGTTTTCATTGTGTTTACTCCCTTATTAAGTGACATCGTAAGTTGCAATCATTATGACATCATAATTATACAACCATTTTCAAAATGTCAAATAATTTTACTCGTCCCAATAACAATCTCTCCAGCCGGCTGGCTGCATAAATCGGAATATACAACAGCGAACCGTGTGTCTTTACATTGCTGACGCTCAGAGCAATGCTCTGTTATGGTACTTTTTGCAAGGACTTTGGTGGGTTCGGGGGTCAGGGGCCAAAGATCGGGGTGGCAGGAAACTTAAAACTCAAGACTGAAGCCCCCATTCGTTCGAAATGACAACATGAAAAAGGGGCGGTTAAGCCCCCTTCTCTTTTAAGCGACTGCGGGAATGAGGTTGTCAAGATTTTGTTGGGTTTAGCGCAGGCTTCACTTCGTGTCGTTCCTCAACCCAACCTATGAGCTGTCAGTCGGGCGGCCAATAGAGGCCAAAAACTGATCGTCGATCAATTCTTGTCCATGAAAAACGATAAACGCGTAATTTCAACCCCGTCCCCCTTTTTTTTACCCAGCGTCCCGCAAATGCTTCCGGTTGAGCGTGGTGGCAATAAGGTCAGAAGAATGTCCCCCTCTTTGCCTTAGGCAAAATCAAAATAGGGGGCTTTTTAAAATGAATCTAAACATAACCATTGAAGTATGGCGTAAGGGCAAATGGTATATTGCTAAATGCCCTGAATTGGATTTTATCTCCCAAGGGAAAACTTGCGAAGAAGCAAAGAGCAATCTTTTAGAGGTTATCCAAATACAATTTTAAGAAATGAGTCAGATAGGCGCTTTAGATGAATATCTCACTGAGTGCGGCTATGAAAAGCAAAACAATACAATCATTCCTAAAACAGAAATGATTGGATTTGAGAAATATTCATTGCAGGTGGCATAAATGCCAAGAATAGCGTCTACTAATTGGAAAATACAGATGGAGATTTTTCAACTTAACGGTTGCAGATACAAACGTAAAAAAGGATCTCATCATATTTTGGCTCATCCAAATACAAAACGGGCAGTTGTAATTCTTGAATATGATGAAATTGATATTGATATCATCAAGAACAATATGCGAACTGTTGGAATGAGTCGGGATGAGTATTTTGAACTCTTAAAACAAATTTGACAAACTCGCAACATAACGTCCCCCCATTTGAAGTTTTTATCCCAGACTCAAGCCGTAGATATTCATTGTTAATCTTTTATTCCAGCAGGTTATATTTCATTATCCATGTAACCGAAAGGGCGGAGCTGGGTAAAACCCTTTGCCCACCTTAACAAATATTCCATAATCCTTAACTATAAAAAAACCTTGTATCCGGTATTAAGCGCCTTTGCTAACCGCCTGGCTATATCTTTACCTATGGAGCGTTTCCCATTCTCCATTTCAGAAATATGATGGGGTTTTACACCTATTTTTGCTGCCAGTTCGGTTTGGGTCAGTCCCTCACGGTCTCTGGCTCCCTTGAGAACATCTCCCGGTCCAAGTTCAGGGAAAGCTTCTTCCCATGTTAATAAATCTTCATTATCCTGGATACTGTATTTAACGCCAGCCAATTCTAAAAATTTGCTGAGTGCAGATTTAACCCGATCTACTTCTGTCGTGGGCACTCGGATACAAACATCAGCAAACTCTGCTGTAATCGACTCTCTCATGTGTTCCCGCATACTTTATCTCCACGATCTTAATTTCGTTTTCAGTAACCTTCCAAACAACCACATAGCTTGGATTACCTTTTTTAAAATGACAATGATAACAATCCTTTTTCCCCCGTATTCTCCGGTAATTTGGCCAGCCATCCCGCACAGGGCCATATTTTTCAATTTCAGCTACAAGAAAATTAAGCCGTTTCCTGGGGCTTGGAGGCAACTTTTGTATCTGCTTTTGAATTTTTTTGCTTATCTTTACCGTCCAATTCATTTGGTATATTTATACCTCTTTTAGGGCACAAGTCAAGAAAAATTCCGGTTTAACTGTCACGCTGTAGATTTCCAATTGATGTATCAGAACAACTCCCCCTCTTCTCGCCTTTGGCGGATTTTGTGCCTTTTGAATCTATACCAAAAGGATCAAGCAGACGAGATAAACGAGACAGGCCAGATTAATCCGTGCCAAAAAATAAGTTGCTTATTTACAAATGGATGTCCCGACTTCATTCCCCGAATATCCAGCTATCCAGGAAAAGAGTATCCTTCTGGGATTTAGGACAAATAGTGGAATAGTGGCAACGTCCCCCCCGGAGGCCACAAGACATATAACCGGAAACTTATTGACAAAATAAGGCGTTATGGATTATTTTTGTAACTTGTCAATAAGTCCGGGCAAATCATATTTTGCGACTATCCTCTGGATTCCGGCTTTCTCCGGAATGACAGGCGTTTATATCCAATCGTCATTCCGGCGAAAGCCGGAATCCAGTAAGTGTTGCCCAGACATATTGAGAAGTTACTTATTTTTTTCTAAGTAATTTGGAGCTTCCTTATGACGGTCACCAAAAAACACTTCATAAACAGAATCTACAACCATTGCGGATATCCAAAAAATATATCCTTGCAGTTATTCGAATCCCTCCTTGAGATCATCAAATCAACCCTTGAATCAGGCGAGGATGTCATGATAACCCGCTTAGGGCGATTCTGTGTGAAAGAGAAAACTGAACGGATGAGGAAGAATCCGCAGACTGGTGACAATCTGATATGAGGAATCACGCTCTTTCATATTTCAAACGACCCTATATTCCCTACATCATTCCCTTTGTCCTTTATGCTATTTTCTTATACATCGGGCCTCTTTTTAATATCCCTAAGATTCTGATATATCCTGTAAAAATCACTTTGGTTGCTTTTAGCCTCATTTACTTTTGGGAAATATTCAAACAGGAGATAAAATTCAAATTTAGCTGGCTTGCTTTGCTCTCCGGAGTCTTTGTTTTCTTATTATGGGTTTTAACGGAAGGCCTTTACCCTCAGATCGGTTATTCAGAGTGTTGTAATCCCTACAATCAAGCGAGTGGTTATGTTGTGTACCTGCTGATTGCATTCAGGATGACTGGCGCTTCTGTGGTTGTTCCCTTAATGGAAGAGTTGTTCTGGAGATCGTTTGGCCTAAGATTTGCCATACAATCTGATTTTAAATCCGTGCCGCTGGGGCAGTTCTCATGGTTTTCATTCCTTTTTATTTCGATTCTTTTTGGATTTGAACATCATCGTTGGTTGCCAGGTATTTTTGCAGGTATGGTATATGCGGGAGTTTTATACAAGACCCGAAATCTATTTGTTCCTATTCTTTCCCATGCGGTAACAAATTTTCTATTGGGCATTTATGTTCTTATAACCGAGAACTGGTCTTTTTGGTAATCTCTGCTCCTCGTATCCAGGGTTTAATTAATCAATATATTGTGGTTCCAATTACCTGTCCGATTGTATAACATCCTGCTATAGTCAAGACATAGGGGTCAGGTCTTCATTCTTCACACATTTATCTTTTTTTCAATTTTTGAGATTTTTCTTTCAAGCTTTTTGTCTTTTCTTATTTTATCTTTAACACGCCTGCATGCCTGGGACACGCCAGATACTCCAATCCTGAAATAAGCGCCAATACTTTTTAGTTTTTCGTTGGTATATTTCCGGCAAAGAAACATTTTTACATTTCGGCCCAAAGCCGGTTCTTTTCCGAAAACGGATTCAACTTCATCGAATATATCTTTCAGGGATACTTTATCAATCAATTCTTTTAAAGCCGGAACATCTTTATCAGGTTTTTTGCCCGATAAAAATTTGGTAGCGTAGAAAAAGAGAGACCTATGGTATAAAATAGTAGAAAATTGCCCTCCATTTTATGGTAATGATAGTTTTGACAAACCAACCATAAACAAGGAGGGCAATATGGGAATTACCC
>JAYENE010000599.1:0-6703 GCA_034721935.1 Thermodesulfobacteriota bacterium | reverse complement strand
TGAACATCGAATAATGAAATCGCTTCGCTCTGTCAGTTTATAAATTGGCAGAATTCCTTATTCAAAATTCGATGTTGGACGTTCGATGTTGGACGTTCATCTTTTAAGCCCGCCCGAAGGGCGCTAAGTTCAGATTTATTTAAAATTTGGTGCTTGTAATTTGTAGTTTTAAACACAAAACTCCAATGCGAAGCCATCTATCTCTGACCTGGCCCAAAGGACCAGGTTTTTCAGGACAAAATAAATATGGTTGTTGGTTCAGGAATTATTACATTCAGACTGCATGACTGTCGTTCTTTAAAGAGCAAAAGAAAGATTGTTAAATCGATTATCAGCCGGTTGCGAAACAATTTTAATGTTTCGGTTGCAGAGGTTGGCTCAAATGATATCCATCAAAGAGCTGAAATAGGTTTTGTTCTGGCCGGCAACAGCAAGCCGGTGATTAACTCTAAGATTGACAAAATATTCAACCTGGCGGATGAGTTGGGGCTGGCAGAGATAATTGATAGTAAAATGGAGATTGTCAATCTATGAAATACTTTTCACGATCTGATAGAGTAAGCGGCCAGATACAAAAAAATCTGTCGGAATTGCTGAAAAAAAACATTCAAGATCCTCGTCTTGAGATGGTTACGATTACCAGCGTAAAGATGTCTCAAGACTTAAGGATTGCCCGTATATACTTTATTTCTTCCAGAGATAAAATAAGCAGAAAAGAGGCGGCAGAGGGTTTTAAGAGCGCTCTTGGATATATAAAACGGGTTCTTGCGGCTAAACTGGGCTTGCGTTACATGCCTGATCTGAAATTTTTTTATGATGAATCTTTTGATTATGGATCACACATAGATAGTGTGTTGAAATTAATAAAAGCCGATGACAAGCCAGATAATACGACATTTGAAAAATAGTAATCATATTTTTCTTTGCTCCCATATTAATCCGGATGGAGATGCGATAGCCTCTGTGATTTCCATGGGGCTTTTACTTGCTTCATGGCAAAAAGAAACAACCCTTTATAACGAAAGCCCCATTCCTGCTGCTTATCGTTTTTTGCCTTCGGTCAAACGTATTGTGCGGCACATTCCTGCCTGTCCCGTTGGGACGGCAGACAGGGACAGGCAAACTGTATATGATACCGCTATTGTTCTTGATTGTGGTGATTTGCATCGTGTCGGGAAGGCAGCTTCATTTGTAAGCCGTATTCCGGTCATTATCAATATTGACCATCACGTTTCTAATACCGGCTTTGGCGATTTTCAATTAATAGATTCTTCTGCATGTGCTACCGTTGAAATCATATACCGTCTTTTAAAGGAGATGGAATTTCCCATTAGCAAGGATATCGCTACCTTGATATATACCGGGATTTTAACAGATACAGGTTCATTCCGTTTTTCAAATACCAACAAACCGGCTTTTGCAATCTGTAAAGAAATGATAGATATCGGTGTAGATCCTTATTATGTTGCCAGGAATGTATATGAAACTTTTTCCCTGGGTTACATAAAACTTTTAAGCAGGGCGCTTGGCTCTCTTGAGATATCAAAAAATGGTAAATTAGCCATGATAACGCTTACGCAGGAGATGTTAGAGGAAGCCGGAACCCGGCCTGAAGAGGTAAACGGTCTGATAAATTATGCAAAGGCTATAAATAATGTTAAGATAGCAGTTCTTATTCACAGGATATCCGACATAAAAGGAGAAGCGCAGGGCCGACCCGCCGTGCTTGGCGCCCGTCGCGGCAGGTTTCATGTCAGCCTCCGTTCCGATGGAAGTATTGATGTTGCTGCGTTTGCCTTCTCTTTTGGCGGCGGGGGCCACTACAGGGCCGCGGGGTTCAATATTGAATCTTCAATTGTTGATTTAAAAAACCTAATTTTTAATCTTGCTGAAAAAGTTTGATACATACATAACCGTTCAAGGTTCAGGGTTCAGGGTTCAGGGTTCAGGGTTAAAGAGCGGTGAAGTATGAAAAGGGCAAAGAAGCCAACTCTGAACCGTGAACTTTGAACCCAACAACCTGAGTAGTTACTATGCGGCATCGATTAAATGGAATTCTAGTTGTAGATAAACCGGCAAACATGACTTCCGCCAAAGTTGTGGCCCGTGTTAAGAAACTGATTGGCGCGGGAAAAGCCGGACATGCCGGCACCCTTGATCCGTTTGCAACAGGTGTGCTGGTCTGCTGCCTCAATGACGCTACAAAGCTTTGCAGATTTTTATTGCGCGGCAAAAAAAAATACGTGGCAGTTATTCATCTTGGAATTGAAACAGATACGCAGGATTTTACAGGAAATATAATTTCAACATCGGATAAAACGACATTTTCGGATAAGAAGTTGCGCCTGACATTTAAGCAATTTGAAGGGGCTGCTAAACAACTGCCTCCGGTTTATTCCGCGTTAAAACATAAAGGGGTTCCATTATACAAGCTTGCGCGAAGAGGCAAACCTGTTCAGAAAGAGGCAAGGAGTATTTTTATTTCATATATTAAAATACTCGAAATAAATTTACCCCTGATACGTTTTGAGGTGCTTTGCTCTGCGGGGACATATATCAGGACGTTATGTGCTGATATTGGAGCGGTTCTTGGATGCGGAGGGTGCCTTAAAGAACTAAGAAGGATTGAAAGCAGCGGATTTGCAATTAAGGAAGCTGCAACATTGCCGGAAATGGAAGATCTTCATTTATCTCACAAGCTTTCAGATCGGCTCATAAGTATGTCAGACGCTTTGCAGTATATGCCCAAGTATATCGCCGACAATGTTTTGACTGATAAATTAAAACATGGCGGCATAATTTCCAGGCAGGATATTATTCCACAGCAAACGAATATTCATGAAGATTTCATCAAGATTGTTGATGCCAATGATGATCTTATAGCAATATTAAATCTGGAAAAAGATAGCAATATATATCATTATTGCTGTGTTTTTCCAAGAAGGGATATAATTGAGGGATTGAGGGATTGAGGGATTG
The DNA here is from genome assembly GCA_034721935.1 of Thermodesulfobacteriota bacterium. Taxonomy (GTDB): domain Bacteria; phylum Desulfobacterota; class Desulfobacteria; order Desulfobacterales; family ETH-SRB1; genus Desulfaltia. The sequence goes on along the minus strand of JAYENE010000599.1, from coordinate 3,724 downwards.
AGGGATTGAGGGATTGAGGGATTGAGGGATTGAGGGATTAAAATTAACAGAATACCTTTAATTCCTAAATTCCTAAATTCCTAAATTCCTAAATTCCTAAATTCCTAAATTCCTAAATTCCTAAATTCCTAAATTCCTAAATTCGCAATTAAGCGAAGCGAATCCCTAAATTCGCAATTAAAGGTACTTGAGTTACTAAAAATTTATTAATAAAAGCAGGAGGCAGATAAAGTGGTTCAGACATTGGAAGTTAAAAAGGAGCTCATTGATCAATATAAATTACACGAAACCGATACAGGTTCACCTGAGGTTCAAATCGGGCTTCTGACACATCGTATTACATATCTCACTGAACACTTGAAGGTTCACAAAAAGGATCATCATTCCAGAAGAGGTTTGTTGGTTTTGGTTGGAAGACGACGCAGACTTTTAAACTACGTCAAAAACAATGATGTTCAGCGATACCGCTCGATTATTAAAAACATGGGGCTGAGAAGATAACATATTTTCTTTAGCCATCTTTTTTATTGATGGCTTCGTAATAAGTAGAATTCATCGGGTATCAGAGGTCAGGGATAGGGCTGGACTCGTAATGATCAAAACTCAAAATCCTACTCGCCGTGCTTGCGCACTGTCGCAGCAGGAACCCGTACCTTTTTGGTCGAGTAGTCGAGTAGGAAAATGGTCGAGTTGTTAAGGGAGCATTGCCAATTTGTTAAAACCGAAAACATAAACTCTATTCGGGCGGGGTAAACCCGCTTCTACGAAATTTGATGCACGTAACCCGTAGGGGCGGGTTTATCCCGCCCGCCATCGCTCTCGGCCAAATGAGGAAGTCAGCATCCCTGAAGACTTTCGCTCAGGCGAGGCGGGCGGTCCCGCCCGATAAATGACGATGCTGTGGGATATCATTCCAATTTTAACAAATTGGTAATACTCCCGTTGTTAACTTACTCGACTATTCTGTTTCATTGAATATTGAAATTTGCCTGCCTGTGCGTGTCTGCGCCTGTCTGCGTGCAACGCACAGACAGGCGCAGACAGGGGATCTATTTGTAATTTGATGCTTGAAATTTGGGATTTTATAAGTTCACACCTGATGAAGTCAATTTTTTTTACGAGTTCATCATTATTGGTTATTAATCGTTTTATTTTTAAGGAGACAAAGTGGAAAATATATATAAAACTGAAGTCGGGGGAAGAATTCTGAGCATAAGCTCGGGCAAAATTTCAAAACAGGCTTCTGGTTCGGTCGTAGTCCAATACGGAGAAACCATTGTAATGGTTTCCGTTGTATCATCCAGGGAGGAACGGGAGGTAGATTTTTTACCTCTTACAGTAGAGTATCAGGAAAAAATATATGCGGCAGGCCGGATACCTGGTAATTATTTCAGGCGTGAAATCGGTAGGCCCAGTGAAAAAGAAACATTAACCGCCCGGCTGATCGACCGCCCCATCAGGCCTCTTTTCCCAAAGGGCTACTGCAGCGAAACACAGATTATTGCTGTTGTCCTTTCCATGGATCAGGAAAATGACCCGGATATTCTGGCAATGGCAGGGGCCTCTGCAGCGCTTGAGATATCTGATATTCCTTTTGCCGGGCCTATTGCATGTGTTCGTGTGGGCCGAATAGACGGCAAGCTTTTAATCAACCCTTTGGTAAATGAATATGAACATTGCGATATCAATATTATTGTCGCAGGCTCTGAAACCGGAATTGTAATGGTAGAAGGCGGCGGCGATATTGTCAGCGAAGCAGATATGTTAGATGCCATACTTTATGGTCATGAGGCATTAAAACCGATAATTGATATGCAAAAAAAGCTAAAACTAACCAACGGGGTTCAGAAACGTGTGTTCGTTCCACCAGAGCAGGACAGAGAGCTTGTTGACAAAATCGTTCCCGAAGCATCCTTGCAGTTACGTGATGTTCTTACGATCCCCGTCAAACAGGATCGTAACAAATCGCTTAGCCTTTTTAAATCCGATATTTTTACAAAACTCGGCGATGATTTTGCTGAACGCAAGAAAGAAGTATACGGTATATGCAACGATTTAATTAAATCAACTATGCGAGATTTTATCCTTAAGGAAGGACGCAGGATAGACAACAGGAAATTTGATGAAATAAGGCCTATTTCCTGTGAAGTTGGAATGTTGCCCAGACCTCACGGAAGCGCCCTGTTTACCAGGGGAGAAACTCAGGTGTTAGGAGTGTTAACTCTTGGTTCGGGTCGTGATGAGCAGCGGGTGGAAACTTTACTCGGGGAGGAATTCAGGCCATTTATGCTTCATTACAACTTTCCCCCGTATTCGGTTGGAGAGGTAAAACGAATTGGCGGACCAAGCCGCAGAGATATAGGCCATGGCGGGCTGTCAACAAGAGCTATTGAAAAGGTTTTGCCGCCTAAGGAAGAATTTGACTATACTATTCGAATCGTTTCAGAGGTGTTGGAGTCTAATGGCTCTTCATCTATGGGGACTGTATGCGCAGGCATTCTGGCGCTGATGGATGGTGGAGTTCCCATAAAGGCCCCGGTTGCAGGCATTGCAATGGGCCTCGTAAGTGATGGAGATAATGTGGTTATCCTGTCTGATATTCTTGGAGATGAAGATCATGCCGGTGACATGGATTTTAAGGTAGCCGGCACAAGAGAAGGCATAACCGCCCTTCAGATGGATATTAAAATTCATGAGCTGTCCAAGGATATACTTGGAAAGGCTCTTGAACAAGCCCGTTTGGGGAGGCTTTTTATTCTTGACAGGATGCTGGAAGCATTGGAAAAGCCCAGAGACAATACCTCTCCCTATGCTCCAAAAATAATAACTATAAATATCAATCCCGATAAAATCCGTGATATTATAGGGCCTGGCGGGAAGATGATCAGGGCGATTCAGAGTGAAACAAACACACAGGTTGAAGTGGATGATACCGGCCTTGTTAAAATCGCTGCTTTTTCTCAAAAAGAATCGGATGCGGCTTTACAAGCGATAAAAGATATTACAATGGAACCTGAGGTTGACAAGATCTACGAAGGCAAGGTAGTAAAAATCATGGATTTTGGCGCATTTGTCCAGATAATGCCCGGCTGTGACGGCCTTGTGCATATTTCACAGCTTGCCCCATACCGGGTTGCAAAGGTTACGGACATTGTTAAAGAAGGTGATATCATTAAAGTCAAGGTTCTTGAAATTTCAAAGGACGGAAAAATACGCCTGAGCCGTAAGGCTGTTTTGGAAGAAGAAAAGGTTTAGAGGTTCAGGGGTTCAGGGGTTCAGGGGTTCAAAGGTTTAGAGGTTGATTCCCCATGGTATTAATCCAATTCAGCCGTCGTAGCCACTATGGCGAAGTCTGCTGAAATCAATGGGTAATAAAAAAAGTGCGAAGCGCTTAACCGGGAACCTTGAACCGGGAACCTTGAACCTTGGGTGCAATACAAAAAAGTTACAAGACATTAAATTGGGTAGTTTTTTTGAATGTCGAATGTCGAACAGGGAATTACGAATGTCGAAGTGCGGATGTTTCTATTAGATTGTTTTGGAGCAAATAATGCCCACAAGCGGAATTTAAATAGATTTTCCTTCCTTCATTATTCGACATTCCCTGTTCGACATTCGACATTCAAAAAAACTACCCAATTTAATGTCTTGTAACTTTTTTGTATTGCACCCAAGGTTCAAGGTTCCCGGTTCAAGGTTCCCGGTTAAGCGCTTCGCACTTTTT
>JAYENE010000598.1:0-6708 GCA_034721935.1 Thermodesulfobacteriota bacterium | reverse complement strand
CCATGTAAACAAGAGTCACACCAAGAATCAAAAGGAGGGTCAGGTCATTAAATGCCTTTCTCTGTTCTTCCACCTCACCTCCCCATTCAATGGAAACGCCGGGTGGCAGATCAAGTGTAACCATTTTCCCCCGAATATCACGCACAACATCTCCCAGAACTCTATCTTGAACGCCTGCCTGAACGTGAGTTATCCTGATACGATTCTTTCGAGCGATCTCCACTGGCCCGAACGTCTCTTCAATTGTTGCTACGTTGCGAAGCTTGACAATCTGTCCAGTCAGGGTCATCAACGGGGTTTCTCCGATCTGCTGAATGCTTCTCCGCTCGTCTTTCTTCAAGCGCAATTCAATGTCGAAGTCGTCTCCGGCCTCTCTAAATTTTGTATCATCAAATCCATAGTAGCTGGTTCTCAATGCACCAGCTACTATAGCGACATTCAATCCTAAAGATGCTGCCTTATCCCGGTCAAGATGGACGCGGATTTCCGGCCGCGGCTGTTTTCTGCTGACTGATACGTCCACCGTTCCCGGTACGTTCTTCACTAAAGCCTGGATTTTTCGGCGATTCTGTTGGTCGCTTCAATGTCATGACCCAGCACCTCAATACTGATGGACTGTCCGCCTCCCAAAAAAGCCTTTTGAATGGAGCTGACCGCGCTGGCCGAAAACTTTGAAATCCCCGGCAATTCCATGACCCGATCGCGAAGTGTTGCGGCAATCGCCTTGGCAGAGCTGGCCCGTTCTGATTTGTCAATAAGACGTCCGCCGATTCGCCCGATATTTGTGCCTTCATCAAAACCAAGGGCTGTTAAAAAACCTTTCTTGGTCTGGCCGGCCAGGGCATAGGAGGCTTCCATCTCCGGCACGGCATTGATGGCGCTTAGCATCTGCTCGGTTGTCCGGGCTGTGACTTCGCCCCGTGTGCCCTCAGCCATTTCAAGAACCACTTCTACTTCACCTGAATCTACTTCCGGAAAAAATTCGGTCCCCACAACAGGAATGAGCGTCAGACTGCCGAAAAACACAAGACAGATCAGAACGAGAGATACCCGTCGGTGTTTCAATGCCCACTCGATAATGCGAGCATAGGCAGCTTCAATTTTGTTAAATATTCGTTCGCTCCATTCAAACACACGGTTTGTCTTCCTTTTGCTCAGGGGACGGATCAAGCATGAACAGGCCATGGGTGTCAACGTCATTGCGACAAAATTAGATGTGGAAATAACGACTACCATAATAAAGGCCAGTTGACTGAAGAGAATACCGGCGATTCCCTTGACAAAAAGAAGCGGAATAAAAACAACCACTATACTCAACGCGGATGCGGCCACTGCCATACCCACCTCAGAGGCGCCTGTGACAGCGGCTGTTTTCGGATCCTCACCCCCATCGATATGCCGGACCACGTTTTCCAGCACCACGATGGCGTCATCCACCACCATACCCATGGCAATGGCAATGCTCATGAGAGAGATCACGTTAAAGGTATATCCCATAAAATAAAGACCGATAAAGGATGCTATAATGGATAAAGGGAGGGCCAGTGTTATGATCAGGCTGGATCGATATCTTCGGAGAAATAGAAAACAGACGATAACCACAAGAATGCCCCCGACAACTGCTGATCCGGTCAGGCTTTTGATCATATTATAAATGTGGTCGGAGTTGTCCAGGATGGTATGAACCTCGATATCCGCAGGAAGCCGGCGCTTTAGCGTCTTCAGGTTTTCTTTTATGTGGTTTATGACGTTCACGGTGTTGGCGCCGGACTGTTTCTGGATAATAACTGCTATAGCTGGAAGATCACCTGACCAGGCCCATTCCTGCGGCTCATCAAAGGCGTCGCTGACTTCGGCCACATCCCTGAGACGCACCAGGGCATCGTTAGGACTTCCGATCACAATGCCGGCAATCTCGCTGGTGTTCTTGAAGCGGCCCGCCACCCTGATCTGGAGCTCTTTTCTTCCCACCTTGACTGTGCCTGCGGGAAGATTGAGATTTTCAGCGGAAAGTACGTCCCTGATGTGCTGAACAGAAATGCGATAGGCCTCCAGCGCCTCACGGTCGAAATGGACGTTGATCTGTCTTTCCTGACCACCGACGTAGAGAATGGCTCCCACACCAGGGACACGTTTCAGGGGATCGGCAATCTGCTTGTCCACGATTCTGTAAAGATCAGGGCTGCTCTCTTTCGCTGTAACCGTCATGACCAGCACCGGAACCATGGAACTGCTGAATTTGAAGATAAAAGGCTCTTTGGCGCCGTCTGCCATGTCCGGCTTTGCCAGATCGATCTTTTCCCTGATATCGTTGACCGCTACATCCAGGTTTGTGCCCCAATTGAATATGCAGGTGACGATGGATATGTTATCCTTGGATTTTGATTCCAGGCGGTCGAGATCGGGTGTGGTGGAAAGCTGGTCTTCGAGGTATTTGGTAACCTCGGACTCCACATCCACAGCAGATGCCCCTGGATATGGGGTAATCACGCTCACGGCCGGCGGTTCAATATCAGGCAGCAAATCCAGATTGAGCTTGAAAAATGCGACCGTCCCAATTATGATAAGGGCGGCAAAAATCATTATTGTTGTCACCGGCCGTCTTACTGCTGTTTCAGGCAGCTTCACTGTTGCTTCTCCTTGTGTGTTATTTTTCTTTTACCATCTGTTTTATCGGAAACTATTACACTCATTCCAGAGCGCAACCGTCCATCGCCACTTGTCACTACTCTTTCACCCTGGGCCAGACCTTCTATCGCCTCGGCATATTGATCATCTACTTTCCCTGTTTTTATGGTTCGTTTTATGACCTTGTCCCCTTGTACAATAAACACATAGAAAGTTCCGCTCCCAGACAGACGGTGAAGCGCATCGCGTGGAATAGCCAATGCTGTTCTCTGTCCGGTCAAAAATCTCACCCTGGCAAACATGCCGTCTACAAGTTTTCCGGATGTATTGGGCGTCTCAATACGAACCCGAAAAGTTCGCGCTCGCGGGTCAACCATCGGATTGATAACCGTCACCTTTCCGGAAAATTCCTGCCCTTGAAATGCATCCACTGTTATTACAGCAGCAGCCCCTACGGTAACACGTCCAAAGTCTTTCTCCGGAAGTTCAACATCTCCTCTCATCGTTGTCTGGTCAAGAATTCTAAGAATCTGAACACCCGGCGACACCGATTGTCCAACCTCCACATTTCTATCCACAACAACCCCGGCAATGGAAGACCGGATACTGGCGTCCTTTAAATGCTCCTTGGCTGTTTCCAGGGCGGCTTGCGCCTGACTATACTTCCCCTTTGCCACAGCCAATCCTTCCTGTGTGACCTTGTAGGCAGCTTCCGCGGCATCGAACCAGGTTTGCGGGATAACCTTTTCCGCCAAAAGCTTTGAAGCGCGACGGTATTCTTTTTGCGCCTCTTCAAACTGGGACACTGCTTGTGCTAAAGCAGCATTGGCTGCCTGACAGGCCGCTTTTGACTGGTCGACGCCAAGTTTAAACCGCGTGCGATCCAGCAGCACAACAACCTGACCCGCTTCGACCCAATCGCCAATATCCACCAGAACAGCATCGACGTTGCCGGCCACTTTGGGATTCAAAAGATTTGTTTCACGCGCTCTGAGCGTGCCGACAGCGTCAATCCTGTCTTCAAATTCATGAAAAACAGCGGGAACGGCATCTACCGATACTGAGGCCTGGCCCACTCTTACATCCTCCCTGGTTTTGTCTTTATCCATGGCTCGAAAGATAAAAAACAAAGCACATAGAATAACTGCGGCAATGAAAATATAAATGAAAATTCGTTTCATTGGATCGGTTCCTTTTTGTCAGGGTTCAGGGTTAATCGCTTTACGATTTCTTTTCCTTTAAATTTTCAGATTCTCATCAGCCTTTTTCTAAAAATCTTTTTATTTGTTTGCGACCCTCTTTATATCCCTCGGCAATAGCCTCTTTTGCTCGATTGAATTCAAGGAACTTGAGATGACCCAAATTGGGCTGAATTAGAATGTCAGGCGGATCGGTTTTCAGGTTTGTGGCTGTAATTTGTGTCTCCATTATATTGATGGAGGTCACTAACACTTCAAAAATGTTAGGGAGCGGATCCTCCATTCCCGCCCATTGCCTTACCTGCGTTAGTGTCGGAATATCAATAGCCCTGATTCTTTTGTTCAGACCATTCAGCAGCCTGTTTTTTTCTAACAGACTCTTCCCGCGATCTTTATCCGGATTCATATTTTCGGGGCTAAAGACAGGGGCCTTCTTGCCGACGATATCGTGATTAAGATCAACCGCTATGACGAAATCGGCTCCCATATCTCTTGCAGCGCTCACAGGAACCGGATTGACCAGTCCGCCGTCCACCAGGATCGTGCTGTTTTTTTTGACTGGTGTAAATATTCCCGGCACAGATATGCTGGCCCTGACAGCTTCAATGATGTCTCCATCTTGTATGGCGACCTCGTCCCCGGTGTTCATATCAGTTGACACTGCGCAAAAAGGAAAAGGAAGATCTTCGATATTAATTTTCTTAACATTATTGCGGATAAAGACAGAAACCTTTTTCCCATCAATAAGACCCGATTTCGGCAAGACTACATCAAAGAAATAAACGATTTGCTTCCAGTCAAGCCGCAGAACAACCTCTTTCAGAGTATCAATTTCACCGGATGCATAAACCGCCCCCACCAGCGCGCCGACACTTGTGCCTGCAACATAGTCCACGCGGATACCTGCCTCGGCCAGAGCCCGAATCACCCCAATATGCGCCCACCCACGGGCAGACCCGCTTCCCAGAGCCAAACCAACGCCTGCCTGAGGGATTTTTTTATGAAAGGTATTGATCATACATTGACACCCCGCTTTTCAGACATAAGGCCATAGAAAGCGATATTCATCAATTCATCAAGATAGTACTCAATCCGCTCTTCACTTTCCTTGACTAACCAGTTAAGCTCGAATCCCCCCAAGGCATGGCCAATGGCCGTGGCTGCCAGGGGAACATTATTAAGGCGAAAAATACCCTTTTCTACCCCTTCTTTTAGGATAGAGCGAATGATATTCACCTCCCGCTCGAAGAGCTCGTTACGAATGTTCTCTGCACTGGGCAAAAGTTTCTCTATGCCTTCCCGATCCAGGTTGAGAATATTTATTGCCTTGCGCATATATCGGAACTTGGTTCTGGCAAAGGCGATCAGCTTATCGCCCGGTAAGACCTCTTGATCCACCGAAAATGATATCTTCTCCACTATCTCGTTTGCTTCCCGGCGAAGGACTTCAAGGTAAACACGGTCTTTGCTCCCAAAATAGTTGTATATGGTTGCCTTTGCGACACGCGCTACATGTGCGATTTCATCAAGAGTGGTTTTTTGGGGACCATAGCGCCCAAACATCTTTTTCGCTGTATTGAGTATAGATTCCGCTTTTTCCTCTTTCATGTTTCCTTTACTCGCTGTATAGTTTAAACTATTATCGTTTTTAAGTCTAAAATAAGCGCAAAAAATATATTGTCAACAAACATATACATCATTTTAAATTGACCAATGCTTAATCCTTTGATATAAAAACAATACAGATTTGTGGGGATGTAGCTCAGTTGGGAGAGCGCGGCGTTCGCAATGCCGAGGTCAGGGGTTCGAGCCCCCTCATCTCCACCACATTTTACCTGGGTTGAGCGGTTCAACGTTCACGGTTCACGGTTGAAAAGCCCTAACTCAGTAAGCTATAACCTTTGAACCTTGAACCCTGAACTCTGAACCTGAAACTGCTCATTTTAAATTTTAACATATTAAAGAAGAGCTCTTATTAAATAAAAAATATTTAAAAGGGTTATGGATATGCGGGCAAAGATGAAACGTATAGCTGAAGTTGAACGAAAAACAAAAGAAACAGAGATCAATATCAAGTTGGATATAAGCGGAACAGGTAATCATGAGATTTCCTCCGGTATTCCATTCTTTGATCACATGCTTAGCCTTTTCGCTGTTCACGGATTTTTTGATGTCTCAATATTTGCCAAAGGGGACATTGAAGTTGATTTTCATCATACTGTTGAGGACGTCGGGCTTGTATTAGGGGATGCTTTTCACAAGGCTCTTGGAAATAGAAAGGGTATAAAACGGTACGGTCATGCTGTTGTGCCGATGGATGATGCCTTAACTTCTGTTACCGTCGATTTGTCAAACCGTCCTTTTCTCGTTTACAATATTCGGGATATTGCAAACGTTAGGGGAGGCTCTTTTGATGTTTATCTTGCAAAGGAGTTTTTCAGGGCATTTGCAAACAGGAGTGGAATGAATCTGCATATAAATGTGTTTTATGGCGAAAATGAGCACCATATTATTGAATCGATTTTCAAGGCTCTTGGAAAAGCATTGGATCAGGCTACCTCTTTTGATGAACGTATAACAAATGTTCGCTCAACCAAAGGCTCCTTATAAAACCTAAAATAAGCGATTAGCCATTAGCTTTTAGCTATTAGTCAAACTATATCAAGATGTTATTAAATAACATTTCACCCGATGGGTGATTAATAAATAGTAAATATTCGGCTAACCCCTTCTGTTGTTATTTCAGAAGCTTATAAGGGGTAATTATGAGCATATCGAACATTATTGCGTGACTATATTTACATGTTCCAAAAGATTCATGTAATTTCTCAATAACCTCTGGCGATATTCGGAATTACAGCCGTAGGGGCGGGTTTATCCT
>JAYENE010000597.1:0-6737 GCA_034721935.1 Thermodesulfobacteriota bacterium | reverse complement strand
TATTTGGTCGTCGTTATTTCTTAACGCTCACTAACATGCTCAAACAGTCAGCCGTTTTAAATTTAACTGCCCGCCACATCAGGTTGTTGGCAGGTTACTTTTTGAGTTTGTAAATTTCTGATGATAATTCTGACCGTTTGAAAAAAAGGGGAGGATGTAATGGCTTTAACAAAAATGAAAGGTGTTATTTTTGATCTGGACGGCGTTATAACAGGGACGGCCCGTGTGCATGCGCTGGCCTGGGAAAGCATGTTTAATGACTTTCTTAAAAAAAACGCCGAGAAGGAAAACATACCTTTTGTGCCCTTTGACAGCGATTATGATTACCTTCAATACGTTGACGGCAAACCAAGACCCGAGGGAGTTAAAAGTTTTCTTAAATCAAGAGGAATTGAATTGCCCTTTGGAGAACTTGACGATCCTCCCGACTCGGATACTATATGCGGCATGGGAAACAGGAAGAATCTGGATTTTCAGAAGGTGTTGCGCCGGGAAGGGCCTGACGTTTTTGAGACCTCGGTGAAATTTGTCAAAGATCTTAAGAAAAAGGGCATTAAAGTCGGCGTAGCCTCTTCCAGCCGGAACTGCCGGCTTATCCTGCAGTTAGCGGGAATCGAGGATCTGTTTGAAACAAGGGTTGACGGGGAGGTTTCACGTGAGCTGAATCTAAAGGGAAAACCTGATCCTGATATTTTTGTAACAGCAGCCCGGAACCTTGGCCTCATGCCTGGCGAGTGCGTGGTTGTTGAAGATGCCATCTCCGGTGTTCAGGCAGGCAGAAATGGAAATTTCGGCCTGACCCTTGGAATAGCCAGGAGCATTGACGGTGAAATACTGCGCTGCAACGGCGCAGACATGGTTGTCCGTGATCTTGGAGAAATAAGCATTAAAGACATAGAAAACTGGTTTAAGCATGGGATTGAAGAGGATGTCTGGAACCTGACTTATCACGGCTTTTATCCGGAAAACGAAAAGCTGAGAGAGACCTTATGCACGGTCGGGAACGGCTATCTGGGAGTAAGGGGATGCTTTGAGGGAGAGAGCGCATCAGACGTTCATTATCCTGGAACCTATATTGCCGGTGTATATAACAGGCTTGGCACAAAGATCCATAATAAGAAGATTTACAACAACGATTTTGTAAATTGCCCTAACTTGCTCTTAATTGAATTCAGAATCGGAACCAGCGACTTTCTGAGCCTTCTCAAAATGGAACTGTTAAGCTATACGCAAACCTTAAGTTTCCGCGACGGGGTTCTGGAAAGATCGTTTATATTCAACGACGGGTTAGGCAGGATTACCAATATTCGCAGCAAGCGGCTCGCAAGTATGGCCGACCCGCACATTCTCGCTATTAAGTATGAAATTACACCTGTTAATTATTCGGAGATAATTACTTTGCGATCTTCTATTGACGGTAATGTGATAAATGACGGTGTTGAGCGTTACCGCCGGCTCAACTCAAAACACCTGTCTTTGGTAGCTCACGGAGAGTCGCGGGATGGGATATTCCTTCATGCTCAAACCAACCGCTCGAAGCGCCAGATTGTTATGAACGCAAGGACAGCCGTTTACCAAAACGGGAAACAACTAACAACAGCGAAGGGTATCTCCAAAAAGAAAGCGCGGATATCTGAAGAGATAAAAATTGAGGTTCAGCCAAACACAACATATGCGGTGGAAAAATATGTCAGTGTTTACACGTCGCTGGACATAGGCGTCTCAAATCCCAAAAAGGCGGCACAAGATGCTGTTTCGCAGATTAAATCATTTAAAAAGATTTACCTGGCTCACGCCAAAACCTGGAAATCTCTCTGGGACAGAGCCGACATCAGGATCAGCGGTGACAGGTTTGTGCAAAAAACCACGCGTTTGCATATTTATCACCTGCTGGTTACGGCATCCCCTCACAACACAGTTATTGATGCTGGAATGCCTGCGCGCGGGCTTCACGGTGAAGCATACAGGGGGCATATTTTCTGGGATGAACTTTATATACTGCCTTTTTATAATATCCGCTTTCCGGAAATCACCAGGGCGCTTCTCATGTACAGGTATAACCGTCTAAATGATGCAAAAAGATATGCGGTTCAAAATGGTTACGAGGGAGCTATGTATCCGTGGCAGACTGCGGACAGCGGAGCCGAGGAGACCCAGGATGTTCACTTTAATCCAAAAGACGGCTCCTGGGGGCCGGACTTAAGCCGCCTTCAAAGGCATGTATCTATCGCTGTTTTTCATAATGTATGGAAATATGTTTCCGACACAGACGACAGAAAATTTCTTGCAGATTACGGCGCTGAAATCATGCTGGAAATTGCCCGTTTCTGGGCAAGTATTGCCACGCATGACCCTGCTAATACTGATAAATACCACATCAAAGGCGTTATGGGGCCTGACGAGTTCCATGAGCAGGTTCCGGGCGCTGATGAACACGGTCTTAAGGATAATGCCTATACGAATGTGATGGTGGTATGGCTGCTTGAAAAAACCCTTGAGCTTATTGAGAATCTTCCAAAGAAAATACTTGTAAGGCTGAAGAGAAAGATCGGTTTCAGCGCCGTGGAAATCAAGAGATGGAAGGAAATCACTGAGAATATGAATATCGTTATGCTGGATGGAAAAATTATCAGCCAGTTTGACGGGTATAAGGATCTTAAAGAGCTGGATTGGGATTATTATCGAAATAAATACGGCGATATCCACCGCATGGATCGCATCCTGAAAGCCGAAGGCAATTCTCCGGATCTATATAAGGTTACAAAGCAGGCAGACACCTTGATGACATTTTACGTTCTTGCGCCCGGCGAGGTGCAGCGCATCCTGAATCATCTGGGATACCAGGTTGACGATGCAATTCAATTGCTGAAGGAGAATTATAGATATTACGAAAAAAGAACCAGCCATGGCTCCACCTTAAGCAAGATTGTTCATGCGGTAATTTCCAGCTATCTGAATAAAGGTAATACAGCATGGGACTGGTTTATTGAGGCCATGAAAAGCGATATCTTCGATACCCAGAGAGGAACTACCATCGAAGGAATACACTGCGGCGTCATGGCCGGCAGCCTTGATATTATTATGAGGTATTTCGCAGGAATAAATCTTTCCGGCATTATACCTGAAGTAAATCCTTACATGCCTGGGCACTGGAATAGTCTTGCTTTCAGAATATGCCATAGAAACATCTGGTACGATCTTGAAATCACGCAAAAAGGTGTGAAAGTAAAAGTCAGTGGAAAAGTGAAGAAACCGGTTTTGATCAAAGTATATGAAAAGGAAATCAGGCTTACTCCAGGCAAAAAAAGAACTGTTAAATTGAAAAAGTAAAGAATGCTGGGAGACGGGGACGACAGGGAGACAGGGACGAAATAAAATAGGGGAAAGACATGAAACATGTCTTTCCCCTGTTTGGCTAAAACCTAAGTTGAGCGATTTATTGCGAAGATATGTGCCGAGATCTTGATGCATAAGGGTTTGCGAAAACCACAGGCATACCCGTGGATATGTCGAGGATTTTCGCGAATCCTTGATGCGCAAGAGATTGGTGCAGATCGAGTAAAAAATCGCTCAATTTAGGTAAAAGTAGTTTATACTTTTTTTTGTTCTTGATTATCGTAAAACATTAATTGTCCAAAATTGACATAACATATCTATGTAGGGTGCATTCTATGCACCATCGTGGTGCATAGAATGCACCCTACTAATCTACTCGATTTTTTTATATTCCTAATTCTTTTTCTTTTGCAGCCACTGCCAGCCTTGTTTTAATAACAGTATCAGGAATCAGGCTCATGGAATCAATGCCGCATTCGACAAGGAACGTGGCAAATTCCGGGAAATCGCTCGGAGCCTGGCCGCATATCCCGATCTTTTTGCCGCGGCGCTTGGCCACATCAATTACCATGCGTATCATGGTTTTAACCGCCTCGTTACGTTCATCAAAGATATGAGACACAAGATCGGAATCGCGATCCAGCCCCAGGGTAAGCTGGGTCAGGTCATTTGATCCAATGGAGAAACCATCAAATACATCATAGAAGGCATCGGCTGAGATTACATTGCTTGGTATCTCGCACATCACATAGACTTCAAGATCATTTTCACCCTGAACAAGGCCGAATTCTTTCATAACCTCAATTACCTTGCGTCCCTCTTCAGGAGTGCGGCAAAACGGCACCATCAATTTGATATTGGTTAGACCCATATCATTACGCGCTTTGAGCATAGCCTTGCATTCGAGCTCAAAGGCCGGCTTATATTTTTCGTCATAATACCGTGAGGCGCCTCGCCAGCCTATCATTGGATTGCTTTCTTCAGGTTCATACAGGGCGCCGCCGATTAAATTAGCATACTCGTTGGTTTTAAAATCGGACAAACGCACAATTACATCCTTGGGGTAAAAACCGGCGCCGATTCGGCCAACTCCTTCGGCAAGTTTATCAATAAAAAACTGTTTCTTGTCATCCGGGTAAGCCGTGGTTTGCGCTTCAATATTTTTTACGATTTCTGCTATTTCAGTGTCGCCGGCCTCGGCTTTGGCTTTGAGATCATTAAAGTAATACAGAGCCAGCGGATGGATTCCAATATGTGAATTGATTATGAACTCCTCCCTGGCAAGCCCCACGCCATCGTTGGGAATCTGGCATTCGGTGAAGGCCTTTTCCGGCATACCAACGTTCATCATTATCATGGTCCTGGTTGCAGGCACTGTATCAAGATCGAGTTTGTCTATTTCGAATTTTAAAAGTCCTTCATATATATTTGCTGTTTCACCTTCTGCGCAGGAAACGGTAATTTCTGTGCCGGTTTTTATAACTTCCGAGCCGTTCACAGTGCCTATTACGCATGGAATTCCCAGTTCGCGCGAGATGATAGCCGCATGGCAGGTCCGCCCGCCCCGGTTGGTGACTATGGCGCCTGCGATCTTCATTATCGGTTCCCAGTCAGGATCTGTCATATCGGTAACCAGAATTTCCCCTTCCTTGAATTCATGGATGTGGGCGGTATCTTCAATGATATGGGCTTTGCCCTGCCCGATCTTGGTTCCTACAGACTGTCCGGTTACAATAACATTGCCGGTTTCCTTGAGCACATAAGTTTTCAGGACCTTTTTTGTTTCCTGTGAATGAACGGTCTCGGGCCTTGCCTGGAGGATGAAAAGCTTGCCTGTGCCAACATTAACGCCATCGCCGTCTTTAGCCCATTCAATGTCCATGGCTTTTTCATAGTGATCTTCGATAATGCAGGCCCATTTGGCAAGCTGGATGATTTCATCATCATTAAGTACGTACCGGCCCCGTTCTTCAGATGTAGTATCAATATTCTTGACAGGTTCTCCATCGCCCGGTTCTGAAACATAAATCATTTTAATCTCTTTACTGCCCACTCTTTTGCTGACTATAGGACATTTGGCGTTTTTTAAGGTGGTTTTAAAGACATAATATTCATCAGGATTAACAGCTCCCTGCACAACATTTTCGCCAAGGCCCCATGAAGCGGTAATAAAAACCGCATCTTTAAATCCGCTTTCCGTGTCAATGGAGAATATAACTCCGGCAGACGCGGAATCGCTTCGGATCATCTTTTGAACCGCGATGGAGAGATATACATCAAACTGACCGAACCCCTTGTCGTGCCTGTATGAAATGGCGCGGTTTGTGAAGAGGCTGGCAAAACATTTCTTGCAGTTATCGATCAGAGCGTCAGCGCCCCTGACATTCAAAAAGGTTTCCTGCTGGCCTGCAAAGGATGCGTCAGGCAGATCCTCTGCAGTGGCGGATGACCGGACAGCCACATCTGTATTGGCGCCGTATTCTTCTTCCATTTTTTTGTATGATTCAACAATAGCCTGCTTGAGATCGTCCGGGAATTCCGCGGTGCGGATGATATTTCTGACCTTTTTACCCCGCTCCTGGAGATTTTTCATATCATGGGTGTCCAGTCCGGCCAGCGCATCCTTTATAGCATCTTCTATACCTGCTGATTTAAGAAGGTATTGATATGCATATGCGGTGATTGCAAAGCCGTGTGGCACAGCCACACCTTTGGAGGTAAGTTTTTGATACATCTCCCCAAGCGAAGCGTTTTTTCCGCCAACCATGGGAATATCCTTAATAGAAATACTATCAAACCAGAGAATTAATGCTTTATCCTGTTTTTCTATCATTTTTTCTCCTTTGCACCTTCTTGTAATAGGTTAAATCCATACAAAAAAATAAAACATTAGGCCGACGGCAAAAAGTCAACTACCAATAAAATTCTATATCTAATATTGATATGCTATGTCAATCTAAACATTAGCGATTTGTTTCATAATTTAGTAAAGATGATGATTTGGTAAAAAAAACCTGAGCGTTCACTTTTTTCTAACAATTTGTAATCATACAGCTCGTAAACTCGTTTCATCTCTCCCAAATTTCTAATTTCGTAATATTTTAGCCTTATGCAACAAATTATCTGCCATCGAGCTTTAAGTGTGATTAAATTTAAAACAGGAAACTGTTTGAATGTATTAGAAATCGTTAAGAAAGAACCTGATACGATATCGTTATTTATAAAAAATCGTCTTGCTTGTCACAATTATTATTTTTATTATGGCTTGTTCTTTCTTTCAGAAATTTACAAACTCAAAAAGTAACCTGCCAACAACCTGATGTGGCGGGCAGTTAAATTTAAAACGGCTGACTGTTTGAGCATGTTAGTGAGCGTTAAGAAATAACGACGACCAAATAAAA
>JAYENE010000596.1:0-6748 GCA_034721935.1 Thermodesulfobacteriota bacterium | reverse complement strand
GTCAGCTACCCACAGTTCGTACATCGTTACTCGTGCGTGGTCACTTCGGTATTAGGCATAATAAAACCTTCAACCCAGGAAACCACCATTTCAGCTATTCTCACGGCCTCCTTGTACTCATCTTCGGTAACTGGTTCCATGGGGCCAGGATATCGAGCCTCTACCGCATAATCGGACAACTCGGCCCCCGCTCGTATCTGTTCCGGCAGGCTAATCCCGTTCTGCTCCAACGCTGTCAAAAGCTCGGCGATATCGTGAACAAATCGGAAAGGTATTTTGTAAAAAAGTAGTAGCGCCTTGAGCGATTTCTCTGCTGCCTGTTGCGCGTCAAAGCAAATATCCTCCCAAAATACTTCTTCAGGCTTCGGTTGTCTGGCACGAATCAGGTTGCTCCTGGCGCGTTTTCAGCCAATCGCTGGGAGACCCAAGATCGTTTCGGTCACTTTCCATAAAGGAGTCTCCCTTGTTCAACAGCCGGCTTGATCACCATGCCGATATTATTCCTGTAACGTTCCACATCTTGCTCGGTTACCACAACAATATCTGCAGCAAAGCCGACACCGATAAGGTTCCGGTAAATGAATCGAGCCGTATTGCGTCGATGAACGCCAGATGGCATCACGACAAGAAAATCCAGATCGCTATTTGGCCCCATTTCTCCACGTTCAGCGGACCCAAACAGAATGATCTTACGCGGTCGTGCTGTTTCAACAATCCTGCGTATGATTTCGTTCAATATTTGATCGCTTACCATGTTTGTCATGCTTTACCTGAAATAATTATTTACATAATAGTTCACCGCTCGCTTTATCTGCCTCAGGCAGGTTCGCTCAAAACGCAGAGAACGCAGAGGCGGCGGGTCATTACAATTTTGTCACATAGCTGAACTGTTACTTATTTACATTATGATTGGAGGGCGTTTGCCAGCCGCAGCAAAATCAACATGCAAAAGGAAGGCCGCATTCGCAGCCTTCCTTTTTTTTGCAAAAAAAACGACTATACGGTTCGTCTTATCTTAAACCGCCGGACTGTCATGCATGCCCCTGCCAAAAGACCGAGCATCAAAAAGGTAATCAGCGCCTTCTGCGCAGCCGTTGTATGAAGCGCGGCATAGCTCATGCCCACTACGGGAAGCAGAGCAACCCGCGTCACAGACCTTAAGCTCTCATGGTCGGCAATAAAAGCTGCCGCTTCAGGTGAATACCTGTAATAAGCTTCCACAAAGGCATGCCCGATTTTGGTCGGCATCAGATACACATCCCTGAAATCACGCAGGATCTCGACATGGCTCTCAAAAGGTGAACCATAAGCTGCCGTGGCAATAAAGCAGTTATCATCATCAATAACGCCACCGCCACTACTGCCGCCTATTCCAAAGACGGAGAGATGATTAACCCAGAATGTCACAAAGCCGTTTTCATAATCGACCTGCTGAATGATCCGAGATGGATCTATTGCTGTAATATTAGTGCCATTAACCATGTCCGATATAGTCGGCGCTGTGTAAATCACATAGGTTCCTCCTGCATCCAAAGTATCTTCCGTAACCACGGAAGTATCAAACTTCATGGTGATTTCAATGCGCTTGGGTTTTTCAATTTTCTCGCCAGTTTTATCGTTAATCAACACAATCTCAACGATCTCGGATCCGGTGATCTTTGCAGCTCCGGCACCGGTTCCGGTCTTATTTGGATCCGCTTCAACTTCAACGATAGCAACTGTAACACTATCTAAAATATCTCCAACAAGTCCTCCGGGAGGCAAAGTAACCGTTGTAGTGCCGTCTTTATCCACATTCTTTACTGTATCACCATTAATCATATCGGTGATCTGTTGTTCCGTTGAAGCTGTGGCGGATTTAATGTAGTTCCACGTTTTAGTTGCCTTGTAGCCGGCCTCAACATCCCTGTCATCACCCACATCCGCATAAACGGTGATGGTGAAGTTCTCATAAGCATCATGGGTAAAGGACCATGTGTTCACCCCTTCACTCCCAAAGGTATCAAGGGTTATAGCTGCACCATCCGAATCCAATACGCCAACTTCCGTTGCGGTGCTGTCAAATTTAACAGCCGTCAATCCAGCCTCGGCTGTGATCTCCACTAAGACCTGGTCATAGTTGGTACCAGCAATCAGGTCAGTAGAATCCTGACGAGTTCCAGTAACAGTTATGATCGTTACAGGATACAGAGGAATATTGGCACCTGTTGCAGTCAGTGCACTCTCACTCAAAGTCACATCTGTAACTCCAAATCCCGCGCACTTTTCATTATCAATGTACCCCATCTTTTTAGCCTCAACGGTGAATGAGGATGCGATTTCACTTATATAATCAGCAGGCACTGGAAAGCTGTAATCCCCATCATCAGGATCAGCTAATGATGTAATAATATTCCTATCGCCGTCTTTGATATAATCGCCGGCCGCGGTCTTGACCTGGATGGAAACGAGCCCGTCAGATGCATAAGTCGGATCATCGCTCAGGCTAACAACACCTTCAATCGCTCCGCTTCCTGCGACTAATGCCTCAAGAACAATGTCATCACCAGCCTCTATCTCATCACCCGTGACAATCTTATCAATGTATCCGTCCTTTTGGATAAAGAACTTGTAGGTTACTCCGGTGTTAGAGAAACCGGTTATTGTAAAATCACCAGTAATGTTGTCGGTAGTAGCTATTTTGGTTATATCGCTTGTGCAGACTACCATTGCTCCGCCAACAGGACTGCCATCTGAATCAACAACAGTGCCGGAGTAAGACACTATCGGAATAACCCTAAAGATACCTGACCATAGCGTATCCAGGCCTGCGTCAATAAGCCGCGCCACATCAGCATCATCGGAAGCGCTGTCCAGAGCCACCTTCACCCTGTAAAACTGCATGGAATCGATGCCTGCCGCAAAGGTAAAGACATTGTCATTATCTGTCGGCGAAGCGTCTGTAAATGCACCCACATCTGCCGCAACTACCTCAACGCTATTCAGATCAAAGGCGCTGAAGTTATATACATCCACCACTGCAGAACCACCGTTCACAGTATATGTGTCGTTGGCATCCGTATCAGTCTTGTAGGTACCCGCATCCTTCACGGCAGCCGCAGCAAACTTCGTCGCAACGAATTTCATCGGAACGCGGACATTCAAGGTTGTCGGCGTCAAACCGGGATTATCCTGATCGGTAAGAGTCACAGTGTATATTCCGGCTCCCGCCGCTGTGAAGAGGTCGTCGGGATCGACCACAAAGTCTGCCGCGCCGGTTAGCTGAGTGACGATAGCAGCAGTTCCAGGTATCCAGCTGGTAATAATCCAGTCATAATTCCTGGTGTTATCAGCCGCCTTCAGCGTGATTGTTTCGCCAAGATTCAAGAGCGGATATGTTGACGGTGTTCCATCCACGTACCCGGCAGGCGTCTCGGAAATGACCATTCCAGCATAGACAGTAACAGTCGCTGTACCATTAATATCGGTATACGTGCCGTCGGTAGCGGTTATTGTAGCTGTCTGTGTGGCAGTCACAGCCGCCGCCGTAAATACACCAGTCGTCGCATCAATAGCTCCGGCATCGGCATTATCGCAACTCCAGGCATAGCCGCCCTTGCCGCCCGATGCGGTAAAGGGCTGGGTGCCGGAGGCATCCAGACTCTTCGTGGCCGGGGTAACGGTAATAGGATCGACGATCTCAATCGTCGGTGTCACCGCGTAGAAGCCGTTCTCCGTTGCAAAGACACCATGTGTCGCATCCCTGACCTGGATGTTACAAGCCCCCTTTGCCTCAGGTGTTACACCGCCGCCATCAGCATCAACAGTAGCCACAGTTGTAGCATTGCTCTGGAACTTATACGTACCGGTGCCACCGCTTACGGTAACACCTTGAGTCGTATCACCAAGCGCGATACCTGCCGCAGAAGTTGGCGAGGTGATCGAAAGAGGCTCATAAGTTGTAAGAGTCAGATCAAAGGTCACGCTTGTATTATCAGCATCCACAACATGGATGACTGTGAGATGACCGGTCGTGCCCTCAGTAATGCTGGTAGGTGCGGTGAATGTCGCTGTACCGTCTCCATTATCAACCAGGATTCCATCGCCACTGGTCTTAGACCATGTATAGTTCGTGGCCCCTACAGCCGTTATAAGAGCCTCATGAGGCGTTCCGCTGGTCACCAGAGCGGTATAATCAGCCGTGGCGGAGAAGTTTACGATGCTCAATGTTTGTGATGCTGGCGGTGTTAGATCCGGGAAAGAAGTGATGCTCGCATCCGTTGTAGAAGGTGACGGATCGACATCTCCGGCAGCAGTTGTAACAGTCAGATCTGCCGTACCATCCGTAGCTTTTACAGTAGCTGGTGCGCTAAGCGTAAGGTCGTTATAATCTGTAAATGTAAATATAACATCTGTAGTATCATCATCAACCAGATTATCGAAAGCATCGAGTATGGTTGCAGTCAGAACCGCGCTGCCCTTTCCATCGCTCGCAATAGTTGTTTTGTCGGCAGCAAGTGTCATCTTATTGGCTATGGAAAATTCACCCGGTTCCGGACCATCCGGAACTTCGTCCCAGTTCCAGTTGCCAAGCGGCATAAAGTTGAAGCTCAGGCTTCCGGATGTAAATCCGGTCACCTTAATAAGAGCGTACATACCCTCGGCTATCTTTATGGAGAAAATCTTGTTGATATCATCTAATGTTACCTGCCAGGTCGTAGCCGTAAAGCCTGTGTGATCCGGCAGTGTGCCGGCAGCCCAGCCAGCAAAATCTGCTATTGATTCCTGCTTAATTGTAAAACCGTTAAGCTCAAGCATGTTTGTGTTTGTATGGAACCAGACATGCCATTCGCCACCTGCGGCCGTATCTACATACTCCTCTTCATCAACATTGAAAGGCTGATCGATATCGAGTGTAATAAGATCGTAGTTTGTACTTCCAGTAACCGTAATGGAACCGGCTATCGGGCCGTCCGGCGGCATATTTACAGGAATCTCAGGGAAAGCAGATTCCGGAGGTATTGAAGGATCGAGAGCCCCGACCAGCATGGGAGACGCCTCACCATTCCATCCCGCATCCGGGTTGTTGATCGTAGAGGGCACAATCATGATCGGATATGTTCCGTTAAATGCGTTTGTCAGATCAAAAGTAAGGGTAAACACAGTAGTGTTTGTAGCGCCTGCCTGCACACGGGCAGCCGCTATCATGGTACCGCCCATCATCGTGTTTGTTTCCGGAATATCATTTGTTACGAGCGGCTGGGTATAAGTTTCGCCGCCAACTATAACGCTGGTTGGCGTTATTCCCTGGTTTGCAAATGTGTCAAAAAATGTGCTTGTCACACTGGTCAGGGTTAAATCTTCTGTATCATAGAGTACGGTAAATGCCGCTCCTGCAATTTGAGAAGGATTATCGACCGTTACATTAACAGAGACCGTGTTGTTGACTGAGGCATCAACTGTCTCGCTGCCAATATCCAGGGTCACCTGAGCAGAGACAGCGCCTGCCATAAAAAGCATCAATGCAAGGATTGAAAATATTGAAAATATCTTTTTTATCGGTTTCATTTTTATGCTCCTTTATCTTAACGTCCTGTCATCTGACGTTCCATCCTGTTTAAGCCACGGGTTCTCGCCTGTGTCCAAGATTCGCGCGCTTTCAGTTCAGCGGTTTTCCTGGCAAGAGTTGATCTGGCTTTTGCCATTTCCCTGGCATCCGTTATGGTTCCAAGCTCACGCCGCATCTTTGTTATATCAAGACGAAGCCTGGCGAGCTGGATGTTATCCCTTTTGGATATGGAGGCAAGCATCCCGCTTCCCGGTTGTCCCGAACCAGCGGAAGAACTGCTGATACCGGAACCGGGCCCTGCAAGATGAGATTCAGCAGACCGGCCTTGAGCAGCATGTATTGCGCTCGATGATTCCTGACCGGCAGATTTTTTCGTTGTTGAAGCTGTCAGAATTTCAAGAGCTGCGTTGTCCGAATGTCCTTTTTCAAAAACCTTGATTTCAGAGAGATTGACCTTTCCTTCCACCTTTGCAAAAATCATGGAACTGCTGTAACCGGAGAGAATTCTTTTGAGCCCATCTTCAAGTAAAAGATTGGAAAACCTGGTGGACACACTCCCTTCAAGTCCCTTTTCAATATGCACTTGAATCCCTGTTTTATTAGACAGATCAGCCAAAACAGTTCTCAGAGGCGCCTGGCTTAGATCAGCATCGATTCTATCGCCTTTGATGCTGATACCGGCCTGACCGCCCCATGAAATACCCATAGGGACAAAAACGGTAAATATAATTGTAAAACACATTGTAGCTATTGTTGATTTAAACATAACCTTCTCCTTAATTTTGTCGAGTAGTTGATTGGTCAAGTTGTCGAGTGGTTGAATAAAGTCGTAGAAATTCCCAGACATAAATCAACAAATATAGCTGTCTTGAGGAGGAGGTGAAGCGGGTGTGGATGTAATAGATTGATAATAAAAAGATTGCCCGGCTGGTTTAGAACAGATAGCCTGGGCAAATGAAAAATCAAATGAAGATATGAGATAAGGCAAATCAAGGCTGGGTGAAACAGTTGTGGATTTTGCATTATTAGCAGGTTTGATAACTGTTTTTAAACCTGCAAGCGACGCAGACGGGCAGAACTCGTGAATAATGTGGGCTAGTGCCGTTTCCAGTTAGGTTCTATCGTTTTCGTTTGGCGTAGTCGTTTCGGTACGCAGCGTAGCGGTCCAGGGCCGTGCGGAGTTCATCATGGTCGTCATAG
>JAYENE010000595.1:4429-6785 GCA_034721935.1 Thermodesulfobacteriota bacterium | reverse complement strand
TCTTGCGCATCAAGGATTCGCGAAAATCCTCGACATATCCACGGGTATGCCTGTGGTTTTCGCAAACCCTTATGCATCAAGATCTCGGCACATATCTTCGCAATAAATCGCTCAACTTAGGTTTAAATATGATCACACCCGAAGCTTGATTTCAGATGGTTTGTTGCATAACGCTAAAGTATTACACAGCAAGTAATTTACAACGCAAATACTGTTTTATAAACCATAAACAGAAAAACCGTCCAAATTAGAACAAATATCATGGGCTTTATAAGCAGTTTATAGGTTCCGGCCAGGTCCGCATGAAAGTAGTCCTTGCTCACAAGGAGACACAGGTGAACGGGACTCATCATCATTCCCATATAACCAAATCCATAGGCAAGAGTAGAATAAGCAAGAATCTCAGCGCCCTGGATCTGCCCATGAAGAAGAATAATGATAAGAGGATAGGAGCTGCCGACAAATCCCAGGGCGATTCCCATAACCATGCCGGAGATAAATGGTAGAGCAGCCACCACAAAAACTGTGGGTATGTGATAACGGATCAGCTCCTCTTGTATTTCACCAATTATGTGGGTCTCTATCAAAATACCTTTAAATGCCATGATTCCCAATATGATCAGGGGCATCTTGAGTGTAAATTGATTGAATAAGGCCTTCTTTATAAGTAGCGCCGGCAGATTATTTATCTTTATTACCCAGCCTTGGGCCAAAATGAGACCTATCAGGAAATTAAGATATTTGGGCCAGGCAAACGGGAGGCGTATATAGTCTATTATAAAATCAAGGCCGAACATGGTGAAGACGACCAATCCAAAAGGGATGATCTCATAAAGAAATCTTTTGACATCTTTCCGGGACAGGATTGTATTTGATTTTTTCTTTGGACAAGCCGACAAAAGAAAGATGTTGCCGCTAACCAGCACGCCAAGACACAAAGGAAATTGCGCTGCAATAACCCGCCAGGGTTCCACGTTTAAAAGGCTTATTGCCAGAATCAGCCCGGGATATAATGGCCACCAGTACTCCCAAATGTGCCTGAACCAGTAGTTTATTGCTGTTTTAAGTTCTGCCGACAGCCCGCTTCCTGCAGCGGTTGATTCCACCATGGGCGCTGAAAAGAGGGCTCCGCCCGGCATTGGAAGAAGCCCGATTATAGCCGGCAAACAGGCCAGAGTGAAACGATTGCCAAAAGATATTGCCTTGAATGTATTGACAATACGCTCCATCTGCCGGCTTTCCTTAAGAAGATGGCTTAAGACGATAATTTCCACTATAATTACGGCCAACCAGAGACTTTCACCGGCTAAGGACTTGACAAGAACAAGACGAGCCGTTTCAATGGGCCCTTGGCCCATCCAGAGCCCTACCGCGGCAGCAGCGGAAAAGAGGCAGATATAAAGAGATATCTTGTACCTGGTGAGAGCAAGAATAAAGACAAAAACCGCTATGATTTTGATAAGCGCTGGAAGTTCGAGCAGCATATTGATAAATACAAAGGGTGCGAAACTTGAGTTATTGAGATGTTACAACTTTTGTCGCTTTTTTAAACTCATTTACCTTGTTTGCAAGAATTAAGGCAAGATCAGGATTGTTAAGATTATCTTCGATAAGACGTTCAAAAGCGCTTCCGATTACTACTCCATCTGCAAGGGAAGCAATGGCAGCCACATCATGAGCCGTAGAAATTCCGAAACCCACACAGATGGGCAGACTTGTTGCTGAGCGAAGCAATTCGATTTTATCCTTTATATTCTCTGTATCCAGACCCTCGCTTCCAGTAACTCCGGTTTTGGAAACAAGATATATAAATCCGGATGCAGATTGCGCAATTTGGGCCATCCGTTCTAATGGAGTTGTCGGCGCAATCAGGCGAATTAATGCCAGCTCATTCCCAGACCATTGCGAGGTCATTTCATCAGACTCCTCAGGCGGAAGATCAACCACCAGCACTCCATCGGCTCCTGCTGCCAGCGCATCTTTGTAAAAGGCTTTAGCTCCGTATGCGTATATAGGATTGTAATAACTGAAAAGGATAATCGGCATAGATGTTTCTTGCCGCAGCCTGCCGGTTATTTCAAGAACAGCTCTGAAATTTATTCCCTTCTTTAAAGCTCTTGATGATGAGCGTTGAATAGCAGGCCCGTCAGCCGTGGGATCGGAGAAAGAAACTCCAAGCTCTAAAATATCCAGCCCGCTTTTGCACATGGCTTTAATTATGCTAAAAGAATCTGAGTTGTTTGGATCGCCTGCGGTAATAAATCCAATTAGAGCCTTTTCTTTTTTTTGTCTGAGGGTTTCAAATGTTTTATCAATGCGATTCATTATCATTTCTCCTTTTAAAAAGGATTAAGGG
>JAYENE010000595.1:0-4329 GCA_034721935.1 Thermodesulfobacteriota bacterium | reverse complement strand
ATCTGAGTTGTTTGGATCGCCTGCGGTAATAAATCCAATTAGAGCCTTTTCTTTTTTTTGTCTGAGGGTTTCAAATGTTTTATCAATGCGATTCATTATCATTTCTCCTTTTAAAAAGGATTAAGGGATAGAGGTTTGTTCGCATCTTTTTTATGCTCTAATCCTTGATGAACTCGTAAAAAGTCCCAAAAACGTCATGCCGGACTTGATCCGGCATCCAGAACATATTGAAATTACTGGATTCCGGCTTTCGCCGGAATGGCCGGAATGACTAAAAATGGTGTTTTCCGACTTTTTACGAGTTCATCAATCCTTACCCCTTAACCCTTAACCCTTAATCCTTAATCCTTATTTGTTATATGCCGAAACAATGTCGAGATCCTTATCTCCCCTTCCTGAAAGATTTACCACAATAATTTCGTTTTCTGGCCTGCGTTTAGCCTCAATCATTGCCCAGGCAACTGCGTGGGAACTTTCCAGCGCCGGAACAATCCCTTCCAGCACGCATAGAGCATGAAACGCGTCCAACGCCTGTTCATCATCTATTGCAACATATTGAATCCTTTTGAAATCTTTTAATAATGAATGTTCAGGACCAACACCGGGGTAGTCCAGGCCCGGCGCTATTGAATGGGCCTCCTTGATCTGGCCGTTTTCATCCTGAAGCACATATGATTTAGAGCCGTGAAGCACCCCAACAGTTCCTTGTCCAAGGGTTGCCGCATGTTTTCCGGTTTCAATTCCCTTGCCGGCAGCTTCAACTCCAAACATTTCCAAAGGATCATTCATAAAAGCATAAAAAAGCCCCATGGCATTGCTTCCTCCACCAATGCAGGCAATCAGCACAGCCGGGAGTCCGCCGGTTCTTCTGAGAATCTGGTCCCGTGTTTCATTCCCGATTACTCTTTGAAATTCCCTGACCATCACAGGATAGGGGTGGGGTCCTGCAACAGAACCAATCACGTAAAAAGTGTCACGAACCGCCTCAACCCAGAAACGCATCGCCTCATTCATCGCATCTTTAAGGGTCTTTGTTCCTGAAGTTACAGGTATAACTTCCGCTCCGAGAAGTTTCATCCGCTGGACATTTGCAGACTGTCTTTGTATGTCTTCTGTCCCCATAAATACCCGGCACTCCATTCCAAAAAGGGCGGCTGCCGTTGCCGTTGCCACACCGTGCTGACCTGCGCCTGTTTCGGCAATAAGCTTTTTTTTGCCCATCCGCCGAGCCAGAAGGGCCTGACCCAACGTATTGTTGATTTTATGGGCTCCGGTATGGACAAGATCTTCCCGTTTTAGATATATAAATGCGCCACCAACGTGTTCGCTCAATCGCTTAGCATAGAAAAGCGGCGTTGGACGGCCCGCATAATTGCGAAGCAATCTTTTGAATTCGTCCTGAAAACCCGGATCCGGAACTATTTTGTTATAGGCTTCATCCAATTCTAATAAAGCCGGCATCAGGGTTTCTCCAACGTAACGTCCTCCATAAATGCCAAAATGGCCTCTTGAATCAGGGTATTCTCCTGTTTTGAATTGCTTAATATTTTGAGTAGGTTTTTCTTTGTTGACCATTAAAAAATTCTCCTTATATTTTTTCTGTCTATTTTATCAAAACAGCATGATAAAGCCTCCATAAACGATCTTACTTTGCCGGAATCCTTTCTTCCAGGGCATGACTCAACGCCTGAACTTACATCTACGGCATCCGGCGTGCTTTCAGTTACGGCGCGACAGATATTTTCGGGCGCAAGTCCTCCAGCCAGGATAAAAGGGTATTGTTTTCCGAAACCGTATGCTTTCTCCCAATCCCATTGAAGTGCATTGCCGCCCGGGAGTATGCCTTTTCCGCATTCCACAAGATATGCGGATGCCTGGTAATTTGCGACCTCCTCAAGAGAGGGTCTGCCTTCGGCAAACAACGCTTTAATCACCAGAATATTTTCTTGAACAAGCCTGCTGACCAGCTCAGGTGATTCGCTGCCGTGAAGTTGAACACAATCCAGGCAACAATAATTTACTTTTTGTATTATGTTGTCAAATGTTTCATTCACAAACACCCCTACTGTTTTTACCTTGCCCGATACAGCCATGCATATTTCTTTTGCCTGATCTTCGGTTACATGCCTCGGGCTTTTGGGGAAAAAGACGCATCCGATTGCGTCAATTCCAAGCGCCGCGCATTCCAATGCTTCTTCAACACGGGTAAAGCCGCATACCTTAACCTGAGGTCTGTGTTTAATAATCTTTATTCCCCCATAAGATTCATCAGAAAAGCCTTTGGATTTGATGACCGCATAAGGCTTTCTCCGATCAGATAGTTCCAGATTCCAGCTTTCTGTATCTTTTCTATATCTTCCCGCGTCCTGATTCCGCTTGCCGCAACAGCCACCTGGTTTGGTTTTATAAGGGATGCCATACGAATCGTAGTGTTGATATCGGTTTCAAAGGAGCTCAGATCACGATTGTTTATGCCGATAAGTCTGGCTCCCGCGTTAGCAGCGGTTTCAAAGTCCTCTTTTGTATTGATTTCAACAAGGGCATCCATATTTAGTTCATTACAGAGGCTGAGATAATCTTTCAGTTGATCTGGCGAAAGAATACGGGTGATAAGAAGAACCGCATCCGCGCCCATGGCCGCAGATTCATAAATCTGGTACGTAGAAATCAAAAAGTCTTTTCGAAGAACCGGAATGGTCACAGCCTGCCGCGCTGTTTGAAAATCTTTTATGCTGCCTTTAAAATAAGACTTCTCTGTAAGAACCGACAGGGCTGCGGCCCCTCCGCGCTCATATTCAGAAGCGTATATGCCGGGGTTGATATCTCCGCGTATTTCTCCTTTGGATGGAGAAGCCCGTTTGATTTCAGCAATAATATTTATCCCCGAAGGTCCGGGCTGCTCAAGTTTTTTTAAAAACATGCGCCTTTTTTGAGGCAAAGCTGCTTTATCACGGACCAGGCTTTCTGGTAAACTCCTTTTTGCCGCAGCAATTTCCTCTTTTTTATCAGCTATAATTTTTGTCAAGAAACCCTTATTCATTAATGAACTATCCTTGATGAACTCATAAAAAGTCGGAAAACCACTTTTTACGAATTCATCATCCTTTGAACCCAGCAATTTTATCCATTTTCCTGGGTATATCTTACCAGTTTTTCAAGTTTTGCCGCAGCAGCCCCGCTGTCAATTGAGGTTTGAGCCAGGCTGATGCCTTCTTTAAAATCCACGGCCTTTCCAACAGCAACCAGCGCAGCAGA
The DNA here is from genome assembly GCA_034721935.1 of Thermodesulfobacteriota bacterium. GTDB lineage: Bacteria > Desulfobacterota > Desulfobacteria > Desulfobacterales > ETH-SRB1 > Desulfaltia. The sequence continues at coordinate 1,074 of JAYENE010000595.1, read as the reverse complement.
GGCGTTCAGCAACACCACATCCCGCCGGGGACCTTTTTCACCTTCCAGGATTTTCCTGGTAATGTTTGCATTTTTTTGTGAATCTCCGCCCAACATATCTTCAGGATAGGCAATTTTTCCGAAAAATTGTTCCGGCGTAATATCATAAGTGCGGATCATGCTGTCTTTCAGTTCGGAAATACGGGTAGGCGCGCAAACTGAAATTTCATCCAAACCATCATGGCCGTGAACCGCAAACGCCCTCTTAGCGCCTAAAAGTTTCGCTGCCTGGGCAAACATTTCTGTAAGCTCCGGAGCATATACGCCAAGCAGCAGACAATTGGCTCCGGCCGGATTGGTTAGAGGCCCAAGCATATTAAAGATGCTCCGCAGGCCGATTTCCTTCCGTGCTTTGGCTGCAAACCGCATGGCGCTGTGATAGAGCGGCGCGAACAAAAAACCTATCCCGATTTCCTGAATCGCCTCCTCTACTACTTCCGGTGGGGTGTCCAGCTTTACGCCCAGTGTTTCCAGAACATCAGCGCTGCCGCATTTACTGGAAACAGCCCTGTTTCCGTGCTTGGCAACGATTACCCCGCAGCCGGCAGCAACAAAAGCCGTGGTAGTGGAAATGTTGAAGGTATTTGTATCATCTCCACCGGTCCCCACCGCGTCCAGCACATCCGTGGTCGAGGTTTGAATCCGAAACGCCTTTTTTCGCATGGCCCTGGCTGCTCCGGCCAGTTCCTCAAATGTTTCACCCTTTGTGGCAAGAGCCGCCATAAATGCTCCGATCTGCGCATCGGTTGCACTGCCCGACAGGATTTCAGTAATCATTTCAGACATTTCAGTTTCACTCAGATTGTTTCTATGAATAATTTTGTTAAGATTTTCCCGAAACATAGCGCTTATTCTCCTTTTGATATTGGTCGAGTGGCTGAACTGTTACGTTTGGTGCAAAAAATTTCTTAGAATCCGCTTGCCAAGGCAAGCTTCAAATTCTATAAAATACCCTACCTTTAGCTCACTTGCAATTAAAATTGGCTATTTTTTTAATTTGTTATTTTGTAATACTTTAGCGTTATGCAACAAACC
>JAYENE010000594.1:4865-6815 GCA_034721935.1 Thermodesulfobacteriota bacterium | reverse complement strand
AACCACAGTCAGACTATTTTCCATAATTAGTGCCTGAACGAAAACCCCCTCTTTTTGTCATTTCGACCATAGGGAGAAATCTTTTTTCTCGTTCCCATGCTCCAGCGTGGGAACGCATACCATATGGGTTCCCACGCTGGAGCATGGGAACCAGGCAGTCCGCCAAAGGGCTCTGACAGAATCGAAATAACAGATTTTGGTTAGTTTTCGTTCAGACACTAATTAATTTCAGGAGGCTGTCCAAAAATTTGGTCTCGCTTTCACACTCTTTCGTTACAGACATAATTCTCGGACAGCCTCCCAGGCCAAGAAGGTCTGGCAACAAAAATATCTATAATTAAAAGCGCCACGATATAACAAAAGCCACGAAGGCTCTCTAAGGGCTCGACAAAAAATAACTTCACATTTCTTTGCGCCGATGCATCCCGCCTGACTGCGTTGCGAAAATTCTGAATATGCTTGATATTCATGCTTTTTCGCGCCTTGTCAGCCGAGCGCCTCAACACCTGAAATTGCGAACTTATTTTTTGCCGAACCCTAAGGTCAGAAGACCTGAGTACTCGTGGTTTTTTTGTTTTTGTGGAGGAGAAAATGAAAAGAATGTCAACAATATTTAGAGGAATAACTGTTTTAATACTAACGATAGGTCTTATGGGATCAGCCGGTGTATTGGTCAATGCTCAAGCTGATGAAATCCGTATTGCAGACAGCAAGGGAGACTGGGGCTATCCCAACCCCTATCGCCATTATCCGAGAGGTCCGGGCTATGTGCGCATGAGCTGGGTCTTTGATACGCTGATCTGGAAAGACGAGAATGGCTATATACCTGCCCTGGCCAAATCGTGGACTTATAATCCGGATACGTTAAGTTTTACTTTTGAACTCAGGGAAGGAGTAAAGTGGCACGATGGCAAGCCCTTCAGTGCAGCAGACGTTGTCTTTACCATTGAGTACTTTAAAAAGCATCCATACAGATGGGTGCCGATTGGCGATGTTTCAGGCGCCGAAGCTTTTGGGCCAAAAAAGGTGGTAATCAGGCTGAAAAAGCCCTATGCGCCCTTTCTGGCCTATGTGGGCGGAGTCATGCCGATTCTTCCCAGACATATATGGCAAAATGTGACAGATCCGAAAAAATTCAACGATCCCGGATCTTTTGTTGGTTGCGGGCCTTACAAATTCATTGATTTTAACAAGGCCAAGGGGACATATCTCTACGAAGCCTTTAAGAACTATTACCAGAGGCGCCCAAAGGCTGATCGTCTGATATATATAAAAGCCGGTAAGCCGCTCATCACTCTTTCCAGCGGCAAGGCTGATATGGCAAACATAAAGCCTGATATGGCAGATGCCCTAAAGAAAAACGGAATGGTCATTCTTGTAAATGCCAGAGGCTGGAATAAAAAACTTATGATAAATCACACAAAAGCTCCTTTTAACGACAAACGCTTCCGGCAGGCCCTTGCTCATGCTATAAACCAGCAGGAAATTATTGACAAGGCCCACCGCGGCTTTGGCTCTCCGGCTTCTTTTGGACTGCTTTCACCTGATCACGAATTTTATAATCCCGACACTCCGACCTATGCGCCGGACCCGGCTAAAGCACTCCGAATCCTGGAGTCGCTGGGATATAAAAAGGACGGCCAGGGTTATTACTCAAAGAATGGCCAGCCACTCAAGATCAGGCTTCTGTCTTCAAACATCACTGTGGCCGGTGAATCAATGGCCGACCGTGACGGCGAAGTAATCAAACAGCAGCTTGAGGCGGTGGGCATCCATGTTGACCTGATCAATATGGAGCAGGCAACTACGGACGCAAAGGTCAAGAAATGGGATTTTGATCTTGCAATCTCCGGACACGGAGGGCTGCTGGGTGATGCGAGAATTCTTAACAGGATGATCAATCCAAAGGCAACAGGTTCGGTCAACTCTGCGCGCTTTGGAGCAAACAAG
>JAYENE010000594.1:0-4765 GCA_034721935.1 Thermodesulfobacteriota bacterium | reverse complement strand
GAAATGGGATTTTGATCTTGCAATCTCCGGACACGGAGGGCTGCTGGGTGATGCGAGAATTCTTAACAGGATGATCAATCCAAAGGCAACAGGTTCGGTCAACTCTGCGCGCTTTGGAGCAAACAAGGAACTGCTTAAGCTGCTGAAAGACCAAGTTGCCGAAATGGATGTTGTCAGGCGCAAGTCCCTGGTTTATAAAATTCAGGAGCTATATGCCGATGAGGTGCCGGCCGTTTCGCTTTACTATCCGGCCTCCATGGCTGCCTATAACCCCGAAAAGGGAATCAAGTGGTATTACACCAAAGGAGGCATCAGCTTAGGAATCCCGATTGCCCAGAATAAGATGTCTCTTATTAAGTAGTGTTTGCTGTGACTAACAATTCAACTCATTTCAAGCCAAGGCGGCTGGGCCTGGCCATCACTTTCGGCCTGACCGCCCTGGCCATGCTATACCTGAGTTATTCTCTGCCCCGACTCCTGCCGGGCGATTTTGTTACAGCCATGTATGCCAGTTCTCAAGTTACACTTACGGCAGAGCAGGAGGCAGAACTCAGGACTTACTACACTGAAGAACCGGGTTTTTGCAACTACCTGCTCAGGCTGTTCACGCTTGACTGGGGATATTCTTATGCCTTTTTAACCCCCGTGTCTGTTCTGTTTCTTGAGGCGCTGCCATGGACCCTGCTTCTCCTCGGCGCCGCCCATATTATCTCCATGTCTTTAGGCTTTATAACAGGAGTGGAGGCTTCCTGGAGACACGGAAGCCGGATAGAAAAGGGAATGGTCGGCGGCATGACACTTCTGGAGGGTATTCCGGAAATCAGCGCTGGTATTATCCTCCTTCTCCTTTTTGCCCTGAAATTACAGTGGTTCCCATCTGCCGGATCTGAGACGGCCTATGCTGAAGTCTCGTTCCTGACCAGGCTGGCTGATATATGCCTTCATCTGACCCTGCCACTTGCCACGCTGGTCCTGGCATATCTTCCCGGCAACTTCCTGCTGACGCGAAACAGCATGATCATGGTTATAAGAGAACCCTATATTACAACAGCCCGCGCAAAAGGCTTGCCGGCCTTGAGAATAAGGTACGCCCATGCGGCAAGAAACGCTCTGCTGCCGCTTGTGACACGATTTGGTCTGCGGCTTGCTTTTATGATAACAGGTGTTCTGGTGGTGGAAAGGATTCACTCCTATCCGGGCCTGGGAACTCTTCTTTTTAATGCAATCCAGGCACGAGACCTTCCGGTTATTCAGGCTGTTGTCTTGATCTCATCTCTTATGGTTCTGACTATTATTTTAATCCTTGAAATGCTTTACCGTATCATCGACCCAAGAATTGACTATGTACGTTGACCGCCGCCGATATCTTTTTCATGACCCCTGGTTTGCAGCCGGATTTGTCCTGGCAGTGATGTTTACTGTCGTGGTTGTCCTTGGACCAGCGCTGGCCCCTTTTGACCCGTGGGATATGTCCTTTGCGCCGATTTCACCGCCATCTGCAAAGCACTTTTTAGGGATCAATGACGGTGGACAGGACATTTTTTCAGAACTTCTGTTTGCAGTACGCAATACGGTTGTATTTGGTTTAACAAGCGGTATTATTGCCTTATGTGTGGGCGTTGCTGTTGGTCTAATTGCAGGGTGGTATGGCGGCTTTGTTGACATGATATTGATGCGCGTGGCCGACATCCTGTTAGCCATTCCGGCCATTATGGTACTTATTCTAACAGCAGCACTCTTCAGGCCATCGCCGTGGATACTGGCCTTAATCCTGGCAGGAATGATGTGGCCCACTATAAGCAAGGCCGTAAGGGCGCAAACACTCAGCCTGCGTGAGAGTCTTCATGTAAAGGCTGCTGCGCAGATCGGCGGCGGCAATCTGTATATCATCCGCCGCCACCTCCTGCCCGAAATGTTTCCTCTTTATCTAATCGGCTTTGCCGCCAAAGCAAGGATGGCCATGTTTATGGAAGCGTCTCTGGCTTTCCTGGGGCTTTTCGACCCCAGCCGGAAATCTCTGGGCATGATGATCGGCTATGCTGTCAAATATTATTACCTGAATATCTGGTGGAACTGGCTTCTGCCGCCCATTATCTGCCTGTCCTTATTGATCATGAGTATTACGTTCCTTGCCATCAGTCTTGAGAAGGTGCTTGACCCGCGCCTGAGGATATTATGAGTTTAAACATCAAACAGTTGAGTATAATTTACAGGGGCGGATCACACAGCATTCAAGCGCTTGAAGAGGTAAGCCTTACACTTGCTCCGGGAGAATGTCTTGCGCTTGTCGGAGAGTCCGGTTCAGGCAAAACAACCTTAGGCAATGCATGCATGGGGTTGCTCCCTTCAAACGCTTTAACGGAAGGAAAGATAAGCTTGAACGGACGGCGAATCGATAATCTCGATGAATCTGCTTTGAATGAAATTCGCTGGAACAGGATAGCCATGGTTTTTCAAAATGGCGCTGCCAATCTTAATCCGGCGCATCGCATTGTGGATCAGGTGGCCGAGCCGTTGATTCAACGCGGATTGTTAAGTCGCAGAGATGCGAATGCAAGGGCATGTGAGGCGCTGGAACAAATGGGGGTCTTTGAAGAGCATCACTATTTCTATCCTCATCAATTGAGCGGCGGGCAAATTCAGCGTGTTTTGCTGGCCATGGCCATGATTCTTGATCCTGAGGTGATTATTCTGGATGAACCAACCTCTTCCCTGGATCCTTTAAGCAAGATTTTTATCTCAGATGTAATCACCAGGCTCAAGTCAAACAAGATGTCAGTCATTTTGATTACTCATGATCTGGAACTTGCCGTCAGCCTTGCCGAAAGTGTGTCGATACTCTACCTCGGCCAGATCATGGAGATGCTGCCGGCAAAGGACCTTTTGTTAAAACCTCTTCATCCATACACCCTGGCCCTTGCCCGGTCTTACCCAACCATGACTACGACCAGGGACCTTGGGGGTATAAAAGGAGATGCATTCTACAGGCTGGTTCATCAGCACGGACGCCATGATCAGGAAAAGTACAAACATACCCACATCCAGATAGCTGGTTCAAGCCACAAAAACGGCCATGCCCCGCCTGCTGGATGCCTTTTCCAAAAACGGTGTACTCAGACAATTGACAGGTGCCTGACAGAACCGGTAACCCTGGAAAATATTGACGGCCACCAGGTTCGCTGCCTTCGCCAGGGCATCGCCAGCCTCCTGGAATTAAACGGGGTTAGCAAAAAATACAATGAGTTAGTCGCCCTTCATCCCACAGATTTTTCTCTCAAATGCGGTGAAATATTTTGTCTTGTCGGCGAAACCGGATCAGGCAAAACCACCCTGGCAATGATTGCTGCAGGTATGCTGAAACCTGAAAGCGGCAAAAGAACCTTTGACGGACAAGATATGGATCAATGGGCCAGACGGGAGTATCGATCCCTTGCGCGCCGTATCGGTGTAATATACCAGAACCCTGCCGAGTCGATCAGCCCGCGGTTTTCTGTTTTAGAGGCTGTGGCGGAACCGCTTAAAATCCACAATAAGGATAAAACAACTAAAGAGGTTTACGAGCGTGTATCAGAAATTCTGGCCAAAGTTCGTCTCTCTACTGATCATTCATTCTTAGAACGCTATCCTCACGAGCTGAACATGGGAGCAATTCAGCGGGTCTGCATGGCTCGTGCCCTGATACTCAACCCATCTCTTATTGTGGCTGATGAGCCTACCAGCTCGCTGGACCCGAGCGTCCAGGCAAAGGTGTTAAAACTGATTCTGGATCTCCAGATAGAATTGGGGCTGTCCGCGCTTTTTATTACACACAACATAGGACTGACCCGAAAAATTGGAGACCGGATAGGAGTAATGCTTGCCGGCCGTCTGGTTGAAGTTGGCCCGGCAAGCATGGTTTTGTCTTCGCCTCTCCATCCTTACACCCGGTTATTAATTGACAGTGTGAGCGGCAAGGCCGGTTCTTCTCTTAAACCGAGATCTAATGTTGTTGACACCGAGGGTTGTCCCTTTGCTTCCAGATGTCCCCGCCCAAAAGATATATGCCGGGAGAAAAAGCCTGAAATAATGGAAATAAATCACTGCCGGGTGAGATGCCATTTCCCCTAATCTTAGGGCTCGACAAAAAATAACTTTACATTTCTTTGCGCCGATGCATCCAGCCTGACTGCGCTTTAGAAAATTCTGAATATGCTTGATATTCATGCTTTTTCGCGCCTTGCCAGCCGAGCGCCTCAACACCTGAAATTGCGAACTTATTTTTTGCCGAACCCTTAACGGCCAATTATTTCCAGGCTATTTGCATCAGGAAAACACCGGCGACACTGCGACATAGGTACGCAAAGGGGGCGGGGTTGAATTTAGGCGTTTCTTTTTCATTTGTTTGTGGTAATGAAGTCCATGCCATGTCAAGCCATAAATACCAGAAAGGTCAGTAGGTGCGCAAAGTGTCAAAGCTTGAATTGTGAATAAGGAAAGTTTAATTCACAATTCAAGCTTTGACCAATTCAGAATTTTGACACCCACCAATTTGTTTTAAGCGGGGTTTTCGCTTTTAAAGAACCAGAAATTTACAAACTCATTCTGTGGTTAACCTGAGGCAGCGGACAATTAAATTTAAGAACGGCTGAAACTCGCATGTAAGTGAGCGTAAAGAAATAACTTAGAGCAATCATTTTATAAAAAGCTTGCTAAAGCCGACATTATCTGACTCATAGAAAATTTTATTCAGTCGTCGTTCTTTCTTAACGCTCACTAACATGCTCAA
>JAYENE010000593.1:0-6824 GCA_034721935.1 Thermodesulfobacteriota bacterium | reverse complement strand
GTTTCACGCTTTTTTATAAGGCCAATATTATAAATGCCATTATTGACTGATATCTGAGCCAAATCGGATTTAATTTTATAGGAGTTTGCCTCTATAGTAGCAAAACCCTATAAAATCTCTTTCAAAATCACAACAATCCAAAGTGGCTTTTAAGGCCGCATTTTATAAAGGTTTTATGGTAATATCTTTGGTTCATAATATTCAAAAACGGTGAAACTTCAGTTACGATTTATTAAAGTGATAAAGCGCATCATAATATTTTGCAGCTATTTCTTGATAATTTTGCCATTTGATAAATTTTAATGTTCGATACCACTCGGTATCCGGAGAGATGAGAAGTAGTTCATCATCTTCATTTACAGTGTGAATTAGAGGAATTTGATCAAAAAACAGGGACCGTGTTAAAATGGGTGCAATACAAAAAAGTGATAAGATATAAGACATTAAATGTGTAGCTTTTTTTGAATGTCGAATGTCGAATGTCGAACAGGGAATAATGAATGTCGAAGGAAGGAATTCTGCCATTTGATATAGGTTTCTTAAGTCATTAATACACAATTGATCTCGATTTTTGTAACAAGAATAGGTACTGCCAAACAAAACAGGAACAAGACTTCGACATTCGACATTCCCTGTTCGACATTCGACATTAAATCAGTCTGTTCAATGGTTAAAGATATTATCATCAATGATGTAACTTTTTTGTATTGCACTCTGTTAAAATTAAGCATGATTTGATTTTACTCCTGGATTAAAATCTATGTAACACTTTAGCTTTTTGAAAATAAATGCGCTTCAGGTATAATCAAATTTAAACCAGGAAAAACTCACGAATAAGAAATCGTAAAGAAAGAACTTGCCGTAACTATAAAGAAATAGTGGTAATTTAACCAAAGAATTAGACAAAAATGGCATTTTAAACCTGGTTCTTTCTTAACGATTTCTAATTCCTTCAAACAGTTTCCTGCTTTAAATCTGATCACACCCGAAGCTTGATTTCAGATTTAGTATCTGCTTGCCATTGCTGTTAGCCTATATATTGGGGGTTGCAATGCTTAAATGTAGTAGATATAATAGTAATACTTACAATAATAATCAAGCTCTTTTCGATATATTTTGTTGATTTATAAGAGTTTTCTCTGTTTATGCGTAGGCTCTTAAGATCAAAAATTACAACGTATCCTTCATTTGTTTTGCAAAACATCATTGTTGTGCGAACTATTGGAATAGCCGGAGGGCTTCTGCTTATCTATTTTGGTTTGTCCATCATCAAAAAGGTGCGTAGAGGCAATATCCAGACAGGTTTTTTAAATTCATACGACGGGCAGAATCATGAACCTGCTCCATTTGAAAACAAAGGGCTTGATAACCCTGTTGTCGGCGGAATAATGGTTTCCATGGGGACTGATTGGATACTCCCAATTTAACAAGTTGCATCTTATACAGATGTCGGATATATATAGAGTCTCTTTTCTAATTGCTCTGGTTAATGCGACAATCTTTCTGGCATTTCTTTATATTACGGGAAGCAAATGCAAAGGGGTACGGGATGGAAGGGTATGGGGGAAATAGGAGGCAAGGCTTGTCAAGAAAAATTCAGCTCACGATCAACGGAAGAGAAATCGCAGTAAACCCTGAAATCACAATCTTTCAAGCAGCAGAAGAATCAGGGATCAGCATACCCACCCTTTGCTACCAAGAGCACCTCAAGCCCATAGGACGATGCCGTTTATGCATAGTAGAAATTGAAGGCAAGGATCGTCTGGTAACATCTTGTATTGCAAAGGTCAAAGAAGGAATGGTTGTAGATACCGATTCAGAGAGGGTCCGCCAGGCACGTCGCAATAAAATAGAATTAATACTGTCCAAACACTATGGAGACTGCGTAGCTCCATGCCACCTCACCTGCCCGGCAAACGTGGATATTCAGGGATATCTTGCGCTGCTTGCAAACGGTCAATATCTGGAAGCATTAAAACTCGTTAAGGAGCGCTGCCCAATGCCTCTGGTAATCGGAAGGATATGCCCACGCCCCTGTGAAGCTGAATGCCGTCGCCAAAGAGTTGACGAGTCTGTTTGTATTAATTTTGCAAAGCGTTTTCTTGGCGATTACGAGAGAAATAATTATAAAAAATTAATTATATGTCTCCCCGAACCTTCTGGTTACAGGGTTGCCGTGGTTGGAGGAGGACCGGCCGGACTTTCCGCTGCATATTATCTCAGGCAAAAAGGACATGAGGTGACTATGTTGGAGGCTATGCCGGAATTAGGTGGACAATTGAGGTATGGAATTCCCAGTTACCGTCTTCCCAGGCATATACTCGATCTTGAGATAGAATCTATACTTCAGCTTGGAATTGAAGCAAAAACAAATATTTTACTTGGGAAAGACTTTACCTGTGAAAGCCTTCTTGCAGATGGGTATAGCGCAGTTTTTCTAGGTATAGGGTGCTGGGGTGCACGTAACTTGCGTATTCCCGGAGAAGAATTAAGTGGCGTTATACAAGGCACAATTTTTCTAACAGATGTCTCGCTTGGAAAAGATGTAGAGATTGGAAATAAGGTAATAGTTATCGGCGGCGGGAATACAGCTATAGATGCTGCTCGCAGCGCCCTTAGACTTGGCGCCAAAAAGGTCGACATATACTATCGACGGTCCCGCGTTGAAATGCCGGCCCTTGCTGCAGAAATTGATGCAGCGGAAGAAGAGGGAATTGGAATCAATACCCTTGTTGCTCCATCCAGATTAATAGGAGAAAATGGCAAGTTGCAGCAGATGGAATATATTGGTATGGAACTGGGCGAAAAGGATTCCAGTGGAAGAAGGCGACCTGTACCGGTATCAGACTCTGAGCAAGTTGTTGACGTGGACACAGTAATAGCAGCAATTGGCCAGGTGCCGGATCTTTCTGGATTACAGCATGATGAGCTTGGTCAAAAAATTGAGACAACACGCTGGTGTACAATTGTAGCTCATTCAGGTACGTTACAAACTAACGCAGTAGGGATCTTTACCGGAGGAGACGTCTTTACAGGTCCCAAGACAGTGGTGTCAGCTTTTAGCGCAGGCAGACGAGCCGCACACTCCATTGATCTGTTCCTGCGCAAAAAGCCTGTTAAATCCCCTAAAATGCCTTTTAACATAAGCAAAGGGCCTCTTGATAAGGTTGACATGCAAAATTTTGCAGGAATTGATAATAAACCGAAGGCAAAAATGCCGGAACTTCCTGCAGGCGCCCGGCGCAATAACTTTGAAGAAGTGGATTTGGGATTTTCAGAAGAAACTGCAGTCCAAGAGGCAAAGAGATGTCTTTCTTGCGGATGTATTGATGCCTTTGAATGCAAATTGAGAGAATATGCCACAGAGTATGAAGTAGATATTTCAAACCTTGAAAGCTGGCAGGAGAAAAAGTTTGAAATAGATGACACTCATCCTTATATCATAGTTGATCCAAACAAATGTATCAACTGCAGGCGATGCATGCGTAATTGCTGTGAATACCAGTGTTCAGATGCAATCAAGTTAGAACCACTTGAATATGATCAAAAAGGCAAGGCAACATTTTTCGGACCTGTAATCAACGACAATTGTGTTTCATGCGGTTTATGCGTAAGCAACTGTCCCACAGGCGCCCTTATTGAAAAAACAAAAAAACAACCAGGCCCCTTCCATCTTGAAACCACACCAACCACTTGTTCTGTATGCGGCTGTGGATGTAGTTTGATATTAAACTATATCGGCAATGATCTGGTCAAAGTAACATCAGATCTGAAAAAAAAGCCAAATTACGGCCATCTCTGTATTGATGGAAAATTCAGATATAAAGATACAAATGGAAGAAAAAGGCTGGATAAGCCCCTGATCAAGCAAAATGGGATCAAGCAAAACGGGATCAAGCAAAACGGGCAATTTATTCCTGTAGAATGGGACGAGGCGATTTCCCATGTTGTCCAGCGGCTCAAAACGCTTCAAAAAACCTATGGTCCTGAATCTTTTGCAGGAATTGCCACACCAGCATGCACAAATGAAGAAGCATATCTATTTCAGAAGTTCTTAAGAGTTGTTCTTGAAACTCCGAATATCGACTTTTTTGATAGCCTATCTGAAATAGATATTCTTCCTGAATTTATTTCGCTGTTTTCGACCACGGCTGAATATAGAACTATTGAAACCGCAAAACAGATTCTTATCACCTCTGACAATCCATCTGTTCGATATCCAATAATCGATGCGCTTGTCAGACGCGCTCAAAGAAAGAACAAAGCGACAGTTGTCTTTGTGGATGACACATTACCTGATATTTCAGACGAACTGCCGACTGTTTTTCTTTATTCAAAGGAAATTTTTAAGTGGGATGCAAATCAGCTTGAACAAATTTGTTCAATGTCCAGGCAGGGATTTTTGCAGCTTTTTCCACTTCTTTTTAAATCAAATGGCTACGGGTTGCTTAATATGGGCGTTTTCCCAAATCTTTTTCCTGGACAAAAGTGGGTAAATGATATTGAAGAACGCAAAAAATTTGAAGCTGCCTGGAAAACAAATCTGCCTCAGCAGCCAGGATTATCATTAGGCAAAATACTGGAAAAAACTCTTACAGAGGATATTCGTGTAATTTATTTGATGGGGGACATTCCTGAAGCTATTGAATATGATGACACAGTAAAAAGCGCTCTTTCTCAGGCTGACTTCTTAGTGGCTCAATCACCCTATCGTTCACGGTTATTGTCAGCCGCGGAAGTAATCCTTCCCCCACCTCCACTTAATGAATCAGAGGGAACCATTACCAATATCGAAGGAAGGGTAAGCTCCTTATCTGTTCCAAATACTATGCGCAGCAAAAATAAACAAGGAAAAGATATAATATCGCAGATTTCAATCCAAATGGGCTATCCAATGTCCCTTAATACTCCTGTCAGCTAAAAGCCGGAGAGCAAAACAAAATGATTCGTGATGAAATTATAAAATCGGCGGCGGGAGAGAAAGAGGCGGATCTTCTTTTAACCAACGCCAGGATTATCAATGTTTTTTCCGGCGAAATCGTTGACGGCGATATAGCGATAGCTGGCGGTTATATCGTGGGTTTTGGCGCTTATTCCGCAAAAAAAACAGTGGACATGAAAGGACGATTTGTTTGCCCCGGTTTTATTGATGCCCATGTCCATATAGAAAGCTCCATGACATGTATCACCGAGTTTGCCCGGGCCATAATTCCATTCGGCACTACAACGGTTTTTGCAGACCCGCATGAAATAGCAAACGTGCTTGGAGCGGATGGAATAAAATATATGCTTGAATCGAGCAAAAATCAGCCCATGAAAAAATAATCACACAGCACACACCAACAGGATATGAAACGCATATTTTTATGGGCGTTATATATTAAAAAATAATTAGCTTTTAAATATTTTTTATATGTGCTAAGAAAAAAATGAATAAATCAAATAGGTTTGGCGAGAAAGCCCGATCACGGACGTTATTTCCCTGAGGTGTTTTTTTTCTCTTGCCTGCCCGCCATCCTTTTGGAGGGACCTGCCTTTTAACGGGGTGCCTATGAGATATATAATTTCCACATATAGTTAGGAGATATAACATGCGGGTTACCATTGATGTGCCGGATAGCTTTCTTAAGGAAATATCATTTGGATTCTTCAAGCCGGAAAGGGAAATCAAGTTCATTCTGGCGGTCAAATTGGTAGAAGCTGGACGTATATCCACTGGCCGAGCTGCGGAATGGCTGGGAATTTCCAAGCCACGGTTTCTCCAGGAGATGGGGCGTTACGGCCTATCGGCTTTTCCGATAGATGAAGAAACTATTAAAGAGGATATTATGAATGTCAAAGAAAGTATTTCTTAACACTTCGCCTATCCAGTATATTCACCAGCTTGGACTTATACGTATTATCAAAGAACTATTCGGCAAAGTTTACGTTTCGGCGGAGGTTCATGAGGAGCTGAATAGGGGGAGGGAAGAGGGAATTGAGTTACCCAATTTGGAAGGGATGGATTTCATCGAAATTATGGAACCGAAGGCGATCTCTTTCAGTAAACTTGTTCGAGATTTGGGAAAAGGTGAAACAGCAGTAATTTTACTCGGCAGGAGAATCCAGGTAGCCTGGTTATCCTGGATGACCTTCTTGCCAGAAGCGTGGCGAGGGGCCTCGAAGTGAAGCTTACCGGGACGGCAGGAATTTTGATAAATGCGAAGATGAAAGGCCTTATTGAGGCTATAAGTCCATATCTGGATCAGTTAGAGCATCTTGGATTTCATCTTGCTCCTGAGCATAAGTCTCTTATCCTTAAAAAAGCAGGTGAAGAGTAAAATCTGACCCAAAGGTAAAAAAAAACCGTGCCATCAGTGTAATCTGTGCTAAAAATAGTCAAAGTAGAATTTGTCGAGAATGAAGACACGCCTCCTCAGAGTTTCGTTTTTCCTGATTATTCGCGCGCCGGGGCGAAGATTCGCGAAGACTGGTCCTGATCAGGAAAAATCAACAAAAAAACCTTTTGTGTTTTAGCAGCTCAACAAACTAAAAAAACTACCAGCGTCCCTTATGTTGTGTACAGTAATCCATATAGGAATACACCATGCACCGGAATAGTATCCCTCAAGAAAGGATCGGAACCAGATTAGGTATTATACAAAGAACGGTATCGAAGCATTTAGAAAAAATGCCAACATTGGCAAATGTTCTAAATACCGATCTGACGAAAGGTTTCACAGTCCCTCAAGTCGCTGAAAAGCATAAGTGGCCAGAACCTCTTGTCTGGTCTATTGCGTTGGAGGGCAAAAGCGATCTTGATAGATTCAAGGCGCTTAACTGGG
>JAYENE010000592.1:0-6830 GCA_034721935.1 Thermodesulfobacteriota bacterium | reverse complement strand
CCTTGTGATCGCCCTAATCAGGGCGAATCTTGTATTCGCCCTAATCAGGGCGATCACAAGGATCGCCCCTACTATTTAACAAAAACAGTAAGGAGAAAAGAAGATGCTTAAAAAAAGATTTTTTATGATGTTAAGTATGTGTGTTGTTTTTACAATGTTCGTCGCAACTTTTGCCAATGCTAACCCGGCTCACTGGCCGAAGAAAGTCCGCATGGGCCTTATCCCCACTGAGGGTGGCGCTGATATTGTCACACGTTTTAAACCGCTTATCGATCACCTGGAATCTGTTTTAGGGATCAAAGTTGAAGGGAAAAGCGCCTCGGATTATTCCGGAATCATCACGGCGATGACTCATAAACACATAGAATTTGCCTACTTTGGTCCTAAGAGCTACACGGATGCTGCAAACAAGGCAAATGCAGAGGCCGTGGCTCTGGAAATTGGTGAGGGCGGCCAGAAAGGTTATTACGGAATTATTATATCAAAAAAAGGCTCTGGAATTAAGACACTGGAGCAGGCAAAAGGGCGCGTTTTTGCGTTCAATGACCCCAATTCCACTTCCGGGTATCTGGTTCCAATGGTTTTATTCAAGCGGGATCTCAAGGTGAACCCAAAGCAGTACTTCAGCCATGTAAAATGGTCAGGTTCTCATGGGGCCTCTATCCTTGGGGTAAAACACGGGACTATTGAGGTTGCTTCCACCAATGATCTTGATCTGAGGCGTATGGCTGAAAAGGGCCAGGTGAGCCCTGATGATTTTAATATTATATGGACGTCCGATCTTATTCCAGGCTCTCCAATGTGCGTGCGTGGCGACATGCCGGATAGCTTGAAGGCTGCTTTTTGCGGCGCCCTGATGATGTTTAACAGCGATAAAATGGGACTTCAGAAGCTTCAAATCGGAGGCTATGCGCCGTGTGATGACAGAACCTATGATGTTATCAGGTACCTTAAGAAGCTTAAAGCAGAATTGAGAAAAGGGAAATAAATAAAGCAAGGAAGAGATATATGGAGGTTCAAGAGAAAACTTTAGACGATTTTGCGCCGAAATTGACATTACGACAGAAGATGACCATGGTTACCATGGCTGTGGTCATCGTCGGGATACTGATCTCGAGTTACGTTATGTGCGAGATCAGTCCTTTTAAGATCTGGAACAAAAGACAGAATGCCTTTGAATACCTTTTTGGCCGCCAGGTAGATGAAATCGACAAAAAGACAGCGCAACTGCATGCCAAACGGCTTCCTGAAATTATAGCTATGGAGGAAGCGCGAGCGCTTATATTTAAGAAATATGACTCACTTCCCTCCGACCAAAGACCCGATTATAGACGGCTAACCAGAGAGACCGAATATCTGGCAAAGCAGATGCTTGCAAATCAAGACCCTCTGGAGAAACAAAAGATTATCGATGAAGAATATGTTCGTCTCCTTGACGAAAAAAGGGGCGGGTTTTTCCCACCTGAAACCAACTCCTCACGGCTGAAATCTTATTCAATGGCGCTTCTCGAGACAGTTATGATGGCTATCTGGGGGAGTCTGCTTGCCGTTATTGCCGCTATTCCCTTTTCGCTCTTTGCCGCCAAAAACATCCTCGAAATTTTTGCGCCTGGTGACAGTTTCTTTCACCGCAGTCTTCGGTGGATATCATATTTTGTGGTAAGGCGTTCTCTTGATTCCGCTCGTGGATTTAATGAGTTTGTGATGGCGCTCATGTTTGTGGCTATTATCGGCCTGGGGCCTTTTGCCGGCATACTTGCTCTTTTCATCCACACTACCGGTATATTAGGGAAGGTTTTCAGCGAAGCGATCGAGGCGATCGAGCCAGGCCAGGTAGAAGCGGTTGTGTCTACCGGAGGTGGCGCCGGTCAGGTTATCTCCTTTGCCGTAATTCCACAGGTTATGCCGACCATAGTCAGCTATAGCTTGCTGAGATTTGAATCAAATGTTCGTAGTGCCACAATCCTGGGCTTTTGCGGAGCCGGCGGTATCGGTTTTTTAATGTTTGATAAATTGAATGGATATCTTTATCGCGAAGTCTGCACCATGATGATCATGGTTATTATTTCAGTCAGTCTTATCGATTTTTTGTGTGGTAAGTTAAGAAATTATTTTATTTGACGCAATGAAAAGGCGACGAAAATCCCCCTCAATCCCCATTTGCAAAAGGGGGATGTTTTAGGTAGCGATTCCAAGACAAGGCTGATTATTTTTTTTACAGGAGGTCGATTGATTTGCATAAAATAGGAAGCAAAATAGATGAGGTCAGAATTGACGGCAACCTTGATGCCTTGAAAAGAGACCTGGAACATTACAGAAAAATCAATATGGAATCAGTTGAAATGCCTGTTCACGGTCTGGATGCAATCAAAAATGGATTACTCGACAAAAGGCAGGTAAAAAGGGTTAAGCAGATATTGAAGGATTTTGATTTCGAATACAGTGTTCACTCTCCTAACCCTCTCAACCTTATGGATAAAGAAAACCTTGAATTACATATGTATGTATTCAGAGCAAGTCTTGAATTTGCCTCAGAAATTGGCTCAAAGATCCTGGTCTATCATTCAGGACGGTTCATCCCTGAGGAGAGATTTCCGATAAACGGAAACTTTAAAATATCATCAGACGCAAAGCAAAGACTCCTTGATTTAGAGGCAGAATCTTTAAACAGGCTTTCAACAGATTACCCGGATATTTTTATTTGCCTTGAAAATGCCAGGCCCTATCTCTTTCACAGCCCATACTGTTATGCCGAAAGAATCGATGCCCTGAAGAGACAGGTAGAAAGGGTAAATAGGAAAAACATACGGATAACTCTTGATATTGGTCATCTTTATATGGCTGCAAGGTTCTACAGTTTTGATCCGGTTGAAGCGGTAGCGGGAATTAAAGAATTAATAGCCCACACCCATGTTCATGACAACTTCGGTAATACTGTTTACCACTATGAAAAGCTTCAAACTCACCAGATACCTTTTGGCCGGGGAGATTCCCATATGCCTGTCGGCTGGGGAGAAATCCCGATTTCAAAAATTCTTTCAACCTATTTAGAATCCTACCACGGAATACTCATGATGGAACTCAGAAGTAGATATTTTGACCATGTGGAAGAGTCAAGAAGGAATCTTGAGGTTTTTCTTGTGAGCGAAGCGAACTAAGTTTTTCCAGGCAGATGGATTGTAAAGGCGCTTCCTTTGCCTGGTGTGCTTTCAACAGATATCCTGCCGCCATGAGCCTGGACGATATGCTTTACGATGGCAAGCCCAAGTCCGGTGCCCTCTAATTCACGGCTTCTGGCTTTATCAACCCGGTAAAATCTTTCAAAAAGTCGAGGCAGATGTTTTTTGGCGATTCCGATGCCCTGGTCTTTAATACTGATTATTATCTCTTTCTCCATTGAAGAACACTCAACATATACAGCGCTTCCTTTTTTGTTGTATTTTATGGCGTTATCAAGGATGTTAACCATGGCCTGGTCAAGAAGTGCGGGATCGATTTTTGCGGTAATTTCTTTATCACAACTCAAGTCGATATAAATATTTTTTTTATCTGCTTTTGCCTGGCAAACCTGAATTGCCGTCTCTATAACATCTTTGATAGATCCTGTTTCAAGCTTTATCTCTTTTCCCGTATCTTCCTCTTTTCCCGTATCTTTCTGTTCGATTTTTGATAAAGTCAGAAGATCTTCAACTATGGCATCAAGACGATTAATGTGCTTAATGACAATCCCGAAAAAACGCTCAATATCTTCAGGCTTTTCAACGGTTCCGTCATGAAGGGTCTCTACAAAGCCTTTGATGGCTGTTAAGGGTGTTTTAATTGCATGGGAAACATTGGCGACAAAATCACGCCGAACATTTTCAAGACGTCTGAGTTTTGTGACATCATTTATTACAACAAGTATGCCGATGCGTTTTTTCCTGCATCTTGAAGCGGAGAGCTGTGTATATTCAAAACACGTTCTTCATCGTGGTTTAAAACAATATCATCCTCTATGGATTCTACACTCAAAAGCGCCTTTTTAACAAAACGCTGCAATTTTGAGATCCTTATCGCCTCTTGAATACTTTGCCCCTGAAACTTTTCAGGCTCGCCATTAAACATCCTGGCTGCTACCTGATTTATGCTGATGATGCGTTCATCCATATCCACGGCAATTACTCCCTCAAGCATACTGGAAAGAATGGTTTCCAGTTCATTTTTCTGGCGTATGGCGGTTTTTATTCTGCTGTCAAGCTGGGCCGCCATCTGGTTCATCGCTTCACCATGGACTCCGTGTCGACTCCGTGTCAAAGCTTGAATTGTGAATTAATGTTTGACAATTAAGACACTGTTATTTAGCAAAATCAGTACTGGCAGAGCATGGCGAATGCGCTCGCTATTGCGTTTCAAGCTTTGGCGCTAAGGCTTTTTGCCAGACTCTCGATATTCCGGCTTTAGCTGGAGCAAAAATTCTTCGCAGGGAATACAATGTATGCCTTTAATCATCAGACTTTCTTTGCCGCGGTAGAGAAAATATGCCTTTGCTTCAGGGTAGTCATGCTTAAAATTAATTAGGCCTTTCAGCATTTTGGAATGTATTTTATTAGTGTTCTTGACTTTATAAGCGCAGAAAGTATCAGGTCCGTAAACAACCAGATCAACCTCTACGCCTGACTTTGTCCGCCAGAAATACAACTTATCATAACTGCCACGGTAACTTATCCATGCCCGAAAATGCTGGACAAATAGACCTTCCAAGGCAGGTCCGTCAATTTCACTGGGTCTGTCAAGTGGACCGGTGGGCCTTAAGACCCTGAAGACTCCGGTATCAAAAAAAAATATCTTGGGATGAGCAGAAAGGCGACGTTTGGCTCTTTTAGAAAAAACAGGAACCATAAAGGCCAGCATCAGATCTTCAAGAATCGCAATATAACCTTCGACTGTCTTCCTTTTAACCTGGCAGTCTCTGGCAACATCGGAAATATTCAGCACAGAACCATGTGAAAAGCTGATCGACTCAAGAAAACGGTTAAAAGAACCAATATTTCTGACCAGACCTTCAAGCTGTACTTCTTCTCTAATGTAAAGTCCCGCATAGGCAGACAAACTTTCTTTTTTATTAGGAGAGTCAATGACCAAAGGGACAAGGCCTGTTGTAAGCGCTTCAGACAGTGAGAATGAACTACCAAGTTCGGCGGCCATAAACGGATGCATTGATTTGAACAGAGCCCGACCAGCGAGCAGATCAACACTTACACGTTTTAATTTTCTGGCGCTGGAACCGGTCAAGATAAACCGCAAATCTTTTCTTTGTTCAATAAGCTGATGAACAACATCTAAAAGCTCAGGCACTTTTTGTATCTCGTCAATGATGACGATGCCTTCAGCAGATAGAGCAGCGCAGATATCTTTTAATCGTTCTGGTTTTGCGGAAAAGTTTCTAAAAACATCCGGCGCCAAAAGGTCGATGTAATATGCTTTGGGGAATTTCTGCCTGAGCCAGGTGGATTTGCCAGTACCACGTGGGCCGAACAAAAAAAAGGTTTGTCCTGGATCACGAAAAAAACGATTTATTGTCGCCATATTTCCCTCCTTTATGGCTTTTTAAGTGCCATAATAGCACCATAATTTGGACATGTCAACGGAAATAATGAGAGACATAGTATTAATATTTAGATATACGGCTCGTGGTCAAAGCTTGAACTGAACAGCGAGCGCATTCCCCGCTGCTTGCGGCGGGGAGCTTTTCAAACTTTTGATGTTGGCTATGCGGGTGAAAAAGGTCTCTATGACCTGTCGAGCGGCTTTCAGTTGACCGGCCACACAGTCAAAAAGAGTCAAGGAGGCTGTCCGAGAATGACTATTTTTCGTAATCTCTGCGTCAGGCTTTGGGTTCGGCAAAAAATAAGTTCGCAATTTCAGGTGTTGAGGCGCTCGGCTGACAAGGCGCGAAAAAGCATGAATATCAAGCATATTCAGAATTTTCGCAACGCAGTCAGGCGGGATGCATCGGCGTCTGAAATGTGAAGTTATTTTTTGTCGAGCCCTGAGATTTTAATACTCAAAATACTCAATGTATTCCTGCGGTTAAAATTTTCGTCTTCCTTGACCTTGCAAAGAATTTCTCATTCTCGGACAGCCTCCAAGGAAGAATCTTGAAAATATTATGCCTTAGGCAGATGAATTGTAAAGGCGCTTCCTTTGCCTGAGGTACTTTCGACTGATATCCTGCCGCCATGTGTCTGGACAATATGTTTTGCGATGGCAAGCCCAAGTCCGGTGCCGCCTAATTTACGGCTTCTGGCCTTATCAATTCTGTAGAATCTTTCAAAAAGACGTGGAAGATGTTCTTTGGCTATTCCCATGCCTTGGTTTTTGATACTGATTATTATCTCTTTTCCCTTGAAGAACACTCAACATATACAGGACTTCCTTTTTCGTTGTATTTTATGGCATTACCAGGCGCATTACTTGCAAGGCAGATATGGGCGGTACTTGTGACGACAAATATCTCCGATTTTAAAAAGATCCATCAGGTAGTTGATTTCAAATTCAGGAAGGTGATGTAATCTTTAGGCCTGTATTTTGATTTATTAGAGATAGAAAAACATGAACCCAACTCAAATCAAGACATACTCGGAATGAACGCTCCCCTCTTGCTCATGGTTTGTTAATATTGTTGACTATTTAGCATGTGTTAGGATAATTAAATATACTTTAAGATTTTGCTGTTTTCCAATTCTTTCTCCACTCTCTGTTACATCTGTAATAATTAGTGTCTGAACGAAAACTAACCAAAAGCTGTTATTTCGATTCTGTCAGAGCCCTTTGGCGGACTGCCTGGTTCC
>JAYENE010000591.1:0-6847 GCA_034721935.1 Thermodesulfobacteriota bacterium | reverse complement strand
CCGAGATCTTGATGCATAAGGGTTTGCGAAAACCACAGGCATACCCGTGGATATGTCGAGGATTTTTGCGAATCCTTGATGCGCAAGAGATCGGTGCAGATCGAGTAAAAAATCGCTCAATTTAGGTAATAGTGAGTTAGGGCTCTTCAACCGGGAACCGTGAACGTTGAACCGCTCAACCCAGGTTATACATAATGAGTTATACAT
The DNA here is from genome assembly GCA_034721935.1 of Thermodesulfobacteriota bacterium. Lineage (GTDB taxonomy): Bacteria > Desulfobacterota > Desulfobacteria > Desulfobacterales > ETH-SRB1 > Desulfaltia. The sequence goes on along the minus strand of JAYENE010000591.1, from coordinate 6,640 downwards.
AATGAACATAAAAGAACAGATAGATATTCTGATAAAACTACAAAAAATCGAAATAGAATCAGATGATATTAAATCGAAGCTTAGCAATGTTTCTAAAAAAATTGATTCTTTTGATGCCAAACTCAAGGAGTTTGAACAGTCTATAATTGATGAAAAGTCTTTGCTCGATGAGTTGAGCAAAAAATATCGCTCGTATGATTCCGACGCTCAGACGAGCCTTGACCTGGTTAAAAAAAGTCAGGAAAAGCTTAGAGCTGTTAAGACAAACAGGGAATACCAATCCTTATTAAAGGAAATTGAAGAATTAAAGGCAAAAAATTCTCGAGCAGAGGATGAGATGTTGTTAGGCCTGGATCGTATAGATGAAACAGAGAAAAACATTTCCGTAAAACAGGATGAATATTCAAAACTGGAACAAGTGATAAATAGCGATAAAGAAGCTATAATACGGGAAGCGGAACTCCAGAAAAAAAGGCTTGCCAAGCTTGAGGTTGAACGGAATGAGGTCTCAAGCAAAGTAAAGCCTGAATTGCTGAAAAAATATATAATGGTAAAGCAGCAGACTAAGGGGATAGCGATAACATCTGTTAAGGGAGCTGTATGTAGCGGATGTAATATGAATCTTCCCCCGCAGATGTATAATGAACTTCAGCGTTGTGACAGTTTGAAATTTTGCCCCAACTGTCAGAGAATTATTTACTGGGAAAAATCATAATTTAACGGCCGGAGCGGTCCAAACGATCGCTGGATCATTTTTTTGATCCAGAGGAAAGTCCGAACACCGCAGGGCAGGGTGTTCCACAACGTGGAGTCGCGGCAACGTGAAGGAAAGTGCAACAGAAAGTATACCGCCCTTTTTCAGTGATTGCTGAAAAAGAGTAAGGGTGAAAAGGTGCGGTAAGAGCGCACCAGTTCTTCGGGTGATCGGAGAAGCTTTGTAAACCCCACCCGGTGCAAGACCAAATAGAGGAGTGTTTGAGGATGGTCCGTCCAAGCTCCTGGGTAGGTCGCAAGAGATGTCGGGCAATCGGCATCCTTAGATGAATGATCGTTACCCGGTAAGGGGTAACCCGAACCAGGCACAGAATTCGGCTTATGAATTGCTCCGGCCGTTTTTTTAATATGATGTAGAGGTAGAGCTAAGCTAAATGCAATCTGACTTTGATATTACTTTTGCTGAAAAGGTGCGAATATTTTCTCATGATTACTTGAAGTGTTTCAGGTACATTTCTGGCTTTGATTCGCACAAGCATGGTTTGACAAAAAGGCTTTATTCAAAACTGATATCTACATCCCAGCTTTTGGAGGATTTTCTTGATTTTCACGGAGCCAAAAACAATACCAACTGGTATTTCTACAGAGAGCTTACGGCGGCTGTCAGGCATTTAAGTCTGGCTTGCTACTCATATCAACATATATCAAACAGACTTGTATTTTATGACCTTGTGAACACAGAGAGTTTTGAAAAGGAAGGTGAAATTACACTTGATTTTTTGGCAAGTTCTATTATGAAAATGGCGCCTGTTATACTTGATGAAGCAAAACACCTTAATATCCCCATTCCTGATGAGACCTTTAATTCCGCCTATTTCCCAACTATTCCGACCAGTGAGATGCTCGATTATAATATTGATGATAAGGATAAAGATCAGCAGAAGAAACATATAGTTAAAATTGCCAGTAAATTTTTGACTATTGCAGGAAACTTTGACTACCTGAGTTTTTATGAACCGTACAGTATGGAAGAAATATTGGCTATTGTTCCGGATAAGGTCAACGAGGTTGAGATTAGATATTTTGAGATGCTTGTGCACAACCTTCAATCTTTATTTGATACATATGTGATACACGGAGGATTCAGGTTCGGCAACAGGAAACTTAAACAGCTCCGCGGCTATATTTCAATTATATTCCATCTTCTTCAGATGATCGGCAGGCTTCTCCATTTTTATGAAAGACACCTGCATGAGGCAGGATACAAAAATATTTACAAAAAGGTTCAAGACCGATTAACATCTTTTATTGATACGTCAACCTTCCTTGACCGTATTATTAATTACGGTTTATATTATGTTTGTCACTTCCTGATGACCGGTAAAGCTTTGGCACGCGATATAATGAATGAGAATATAGAGCGTTCTTCCATTACTGTCGGTATTCCGGTAAAACTTGGTTTTCACAGCAGACCCAGTCTTCTTGTCGCCAAAATTGTTCAGCATTACGGGGGGCAGGTAGAGCTATGTATAAAATCGGACAGATTTGACGCCAGCAGCGTGCTTGACATACAATGGGCCGGAGGCAAGATACAGAATGAAAACATCAACAATGTTATTTTCGAAGGGGATGTTCGTGCCTTAAATGATATAGAAAAGCTTGCCGGCGTCAATTACGGTGAAGATACAATGGGAAAGGGAATTTCGCTGCCTGAAGAATTGAATTATTTAAGATAGAAGGTTCAAGGTTCAGGGTTCAGGGTTCAGGGATTAATTGCTTTGCGATTTTCTTCATTTTTTTAACTTTGAACCTTGAACCTCTGAACCGTGAACGCTTACAAATAAATTATATGTCAAATATGATTTCAGCAATTATTGTGGCTGCCGGCAAAGGCATCAGGATGAATGATAAACTGCGCAAGCAGTATGTTTTGCTTGCGGGCCGTCCGGTTTTGGCTTATAGCCTCCTGGCCTTTGATGCATGCGATTTGATAGATCGCATCATTCTTGTTGTTCCAAAAAAAGATATCGATTATTGTTGGAAAGATATACTTGCCCCTCTAAAACTTTGCAAAAAGATCAATCTTGTGCCCGGCGGAGAGAAACGTCAGGATTCTGCATATAACGGCCTTATGGCAGTAGATAAAGATGCTGCAGAGATAGTTGTCATCCATGATGGTGCGCGACCTTTTGTTTCTCAGGAGCAGGTGGCGGCATGTATAAGCGGCGCAAGAGAGTATGGCGCATGCATTCTGGCTATTCCTGCAGACGATACCTTAAAACAGGTGGACAGTTTCGGTTTTATATCTAACACACTTAAAAGAGATGATATATTGCTTGCACAGACCCCGCAGGCTTTTCAATATGATCTGATAATCAAAGCCCATGAAAATGCAAGGAAGGAAGGTTTTGCAGGCACAGATGATGCATCACTCGTGGAAAAACTCGGTGGGGATGTTAAAACAATTTACGGCGGCAAACGGAATATAAAAATTACAAACAGGGAAGATCTTATTCTTGCAACGGCATTACTTTGATAGTATAGGAATTTCCATTTTTTGCTTAATGAATTCGGTATCGTAGGATATAGCTGAATTTTTTTGAACGTCCAACACCCGCCTGCCATGCATCACAAACGATAGTGGTATGATCATTGTCGTCGGGCCGAGACACGAGGGCATTCTACCAAGCCCACCCAAAGGCGGCATTGCGGGCAGGTCGAACATCGAACATCGAATGATGAAATCGCTCCTGCCGCGACGGGCGCGAGCACGGCGGGTCGCTCTGCCAGTTTATAAATTGGCAGAATACCTTATTCAAAATTCGATGTTCGATGTTCATCTTTTAAGCCCGCTCTTAGGGCGTTATGTTCATTACATTACATATCTTGTTGGATCTGATATGCCCGCGTTTTTAAAGCCCTGCTTTCTTAAGATGCAGCTATCGCATTTGCCGCATGCCAGGTTTTCCGGAGAAGGATCATAGCAGCTATGCGTTAAGGAATAATCAACTCCAAGTTCAATCCCTTTTTTTATAATTTGCGCTTTGGTCATATTGATTAGCGGAGTTCTTATCTTTATTTTTGTAAGCCCTTCCACTCCCGCCTTTGTGGCAAGATTTGCCATTTGTTCAAAAGCTTTTATGTATTCAGGCCTGCAGTCAGGGTACCCGCTGTAGTCGATAGCGTTGACACCGATAAAAATATCGGATGAAATAAGAACTTCTGCCACAGCAAGGGAATATGAGAGAAAGATCGTATTTCGCGCAGGCACATAAGTGGCGGGGATCTGTTTTCCTATCTGCTTTATATCTTTTGCCTTTGGCACATCAATATTATCAGTGAGGGCTGAAGCGCCGATAATTTTAAAATCCAGATTTATTACAAGATGCTTTGCAACATTAAAGGCATCAGCCACTTTTTTAGCTGCCCGCAGTTCAATGGCATGGCGCTGTCCATAGAAAAAGGTTAAAGCATGTATTTCAAAGCCTTCATGCTTTGCAATGGCCAGAATGGTCGTTGAATCAAGGCCTCCGCTTAACAGGATAACCGCCTTTTTTTTTGAAATCATAAATCCCTCTTGAATTTAGGAATTTAGGAATTAGGGAATTTAGGAATTGAAGGTATTCTATTGATTTTAATTCCTAAATTCCTAAATTCCTATTTTCCTATTTTCTCTTTTCTCTTTCCTATATTCTATTTCCTACGCAGTTTATCAGGCCAGATTATTTTATGCGCTTGAAGATGAAGCCTGATATTGAGGTTATCTTCAAGTATCCATTTTGCAAGTTCGGCGCAGGCAATTTTTCCAAAAACAGGAGAAAACAGTATATTCTTTTCAGGAAGTTCAGGAGGTATCAACTTTGTGATATTTTTGGCGTACTCATAATCCTCACGGCTTTTGATTACAAACTTGACCTGGTCTTTTTGATCAAGCCTTTTAAGATTTTCAAGATCATTTTTGTCGCTTTCACCACTGGCCGGGCATTTAATATCCACGATTTTTATGCATCGTTTATCAATCAGGCTTATATCAAAGGTTCCGTTTGTTTCCATCATAACCTCATATCCTTTTTCAAGGAGTTTTGATATAAGTAGAGGTGTTTCATTCTGAAGCAATGGTTCCCCGCCTGTAATTTCAATGAGCGGACAACGATAAGCCGCAACCTTCTGAAGGATTTCGGCTAATTCCATCTCCGTTCCTTCTTCATAAGCATAGCGGGTATCGCAGTATGTGCATCTTAAATTGCATCCAGTGAGCCTCACGAAAACACACGGAAGCCCGTTATATAAAGATTCACCCTGAATGCTGTAAAATATTTCATTAATTACAAGCGCCATGGCAGTTTTCTTCTAAGTTGACTTAATCAAGTGTTAAGTGTTAGGTGTTAAGAGCCTGATAGAATAGATAATTACCTTAACTTAACAACCTAACACCTATTTAAAATGAAAACAATAAGCATACTAAAAAATACTGTTCAGGAATATGCATGGGGGTCTTATACCGCTATTGCCGAGCTTTCAGGCAAAAATACGCCTTCTGTCAGACCACAGGCCGAACTCTGGATGGGGGCACATCCAAAGGCCCCTTCTATGGTCAAATATGGCGGCAAATGGGTATCCTTGCTGGAATTGATTAAGAACAACCCTGAAGATATTCTTGGAAAAGAGACGGCGCAAAAATTTAACAACACGCTTCCGTATCTGCTCAAGGTTCTTGCAGCGGCAAAACCTCTTTCCATACAGGCTCATCCAGGTAAAAAGCAGGCAATCAGCGGTTTTGAAAAAGAAAACAGGCTCGGGATTCCGATAGATGCTTATAACAGGAATTACAAGGATGATAACCACAAGCCGGAATGTATATGCGCGCTTACCCCTTTCTGGGCTTTGAACGGGTTTCGCAGGGTTTCTGAAATTTTATTACTTATGGAAAAAATCTGCCCGCAGGGTTTGGCCGGCGAGCTTGACAATCTTCGAAACCAGTTAGATAAGCAGGGGTTAAAAAACTTTTTCAGCGCCCTTTTGACCACGGAGCCTGAGCGAAAAAAACAGGTCATAGATGATGCAATAAAAAATGCGCACAGGTTTTCAGAAGATGATAACCTTTTTAAATGGACAATAAAACTTTATAATGAATATAAGGCAGACATAGGAATTTTTTCTCCTATATTGCTTAATTTGATTTGTCTTAAACCAGGCCAGGCCATGTTTATCCCGTCAGGGACGCTTCATGCCTATCTTGATGGTGTGGGGATTGAATTGATGGCAAACTCAGACAATGTGCTAAGAGGCGGACTTACCTCAAAACATGTAGATGTGCGGGAGCTTTTAAGTATTCTTGATTTTGAAGAAAGGGGCGTCAATATAATAGCTTCAAAAAAAAGCAAAGATTTTGAGACGATCTATTTAAGCCCGGCCGAGGAATTTGTTCTTTCCGTGATTTCTGATAATAAAAGAATAGCCTATAAGAGTCCTGTAAAAAGAAGCATTGAAATTATCCTTTGCACTGATGGAAAGGCGCTTATAAGCGACATAGACAACAATATTGCCATTGATCTTGGCAGGGGAGTGTCGGTTGTTATACCCGCCAGCGTCCAAAATTATACTATTAATGGAAAAGCAACCCTTTACAAAGCTTCGGTTCCGCTTTAATCTGACATATAAAATCCAGACACAGGTTTGATCCTGTGTGGCGCCATTTTGGTATATCTCCTCTACCAGGTGATGGCGTTTCCTCAGGCCAAGCTAACATTAAAAACTCCTGTGGATTAAGGGACATCCTCAGTTTATAAGTTTATTGATTTAACAGAAATTTACAAACTCATTATCTGGTCAACCTGAGGCAGCGGACAATTAAATTTAAGAACGGCTGAAACTCGCACATAAGTGAGCGTAAAGAAATAACTTAGAGCAATCCTTTTATAAAAAG
>JAYENE010000590.1:0-1501 GCA_034721935.1 Thermodesulfobacteriota bacterium | reverse complement strand
AAACAGACGAAGCCAGAGGAAAAGTTATACATGGACAGGTTTTAATGAATTACTGAAACATCTCGGAATAGCAAAACCACGAATCACGGAAAAGAAATGCCAGGTACAGTTCCTGCTATTCAATTAGTGCAAGCACATAAGCGAATAACTTTGAGGAACCCGGTGCGGTAATTCCGCACGCCGGGGGATGTGAGGGGGCAGTTGGGTAACTGGCTGCCCTACCTCGATGATGTCCCGCAAGCCTTCTTCTGTTCTATGCCATACTTAAGCATTTGGCGGAAATGCCAGAATTGGCAAATCAGCCAAATACCGATCTGTCAAGAGTGAAAACCTGAGCCCTCGAGTTCTTGTAAGCGTGAACGCTTGTGAATGTTGCCCGTTATTGGTACATGTATATCCCGTCACTGGAACTTTATCCGACCATTTAGCGGAAATGCCATCATTGGCAATTCCGCTAAATGCCAACTTATTAAACCATTTACAAAAAATGCCGGAATTAGCAAAACTGGTAAATACTGATTTATCGAAAGGATTTACAGTTTCCCAGGTAGCTGAAAACAACCATCGGGGCCATTTTTTCAATAATTCTATGGTGTCATAAATATCAAAATCCCCTCTATGGGAATTAAGAAGGGCATGGGGACGATATGCGGGACGTCCATAAATAAGTAAATAACTTGTTAGAACAACTGATATTTATGTTCTTTAGCGATCTTTTCTCCTCTATTTACAGCATATCCCACTCCTGGCTGACTCATTCCTAATTGTTTCGCTAAATCTGTGCAGCTTATTCCCAATTCCCTAACAGACCAATAACATAACAGGTCCCTGGCCTCAACTTGAACCTTGCGTCGGCCTTTTGAATATATCTCTTCTATTTTTAGATCATATATCGCAGAAACCATCTGACCTATCTTTTTGAGGTCGTATCCCAATTTCTTTAATTTATAACCACGTTCAAATTTCTCTTTTGCCTTTGCTAATAATGCTGCAACAAATTCGCCGTCACCTAATATCCGTTCATCTCCTTTAATACGATCCTGACCCTTTAGCCGCAATTTCTTTATCATAGACCATCCACCAAGACTGCGTACCAGGCCACCTCCTGTAAGCTCCGGTCTTCTCCCTTGATTAATTCCTTTTTTCACATATGAAAGATAACCCTTTCTTGATTCTGACACCTTTTTGCCAAAATATGAAAGGACATATTTTGTATCCTGCCATTCATGTTTTTTTCTGCCCATTAAAACACTGTGACCGCTATACGCGTATTTGTTTAGCTCCTTTATGTCTGATACAATTTTTGCGCGCAAAGGATTTAGATGAATATAGCGAACCAGTTCCTTAAAATACATATCTTCCTGACAGATAATTGATTTATATCTGTTTTGAAAAAGCTGTCCATGTCGTCTATGCCTTCTGTTAAAATGGATTGCATACCCTGTAAGCAATCTTCTCATCAGGTTTGATATTCCGGCGCCGCCGCTTCGGAATAAAAAAT
>JAYENE010000589.1:0-6926 GCA_034721935.1 Thermodesulfobacteriota bacterium | reverse complement strand
TCTCTTGCGCATCAAGGATTCGCGAAAATCCTCGACATATCCACGGGTATGCCTGTGGTTTTCGCAAACCCTTATGCATCAAGATCTCGGCACATATCTTCGCAATAAATCGCTCAACTTAGGTATATAAAAATTTTTTAAAATGTTAATCTTGAGTATCCTGTCGAAAAGGTTTTTTAATGAAAATTCTATTTATCTGCACCGCCAATATCTGCCGGAGTTTTATGGCAGAGCGCATATTCAGGAAAAAATCAGAGGAGAACGGCCGCAGCGACATCGAGGTGTCATCTGCTTCCCTTATTGATATGGAAGGCGCGCCGGCCGACCCTATGGTTGTTGATATGATGAAAAAAAAAGGATTTGATGGAAATGGTCATAAATCAAAGCTGTTGACGCAGGATATGATTACTGAAGCGGATATAATACTTGCGATGGAACGACGGCACAAAGAGATGATCATTGAAAACTATCCTGATGCAGAAGAAAAGGTATTCCTCTTAAAACCATTTTCCAGTGATTGCGCCAAGTTGAGTGGTGGTGATATGGATGATATCAAAGACCCGCATAATCTGTCTAACTATCATTACAGGCTTTGCTTTGCCGAGATATATCTGGCCATTGAAGGAATGCTGAAATGTATTTAGAATACTGGGGATTTAAAGAGTATCCATTTGAAAATGTGCCTGATCCAAAATTTATGCACTATTCGCAGGAACATGAGGAGGCTTTGGTCCGGCTTATCTATGCGGCAAAAAGAAGGAAAGGCGCTGCCCTTCTTACCGGGGATGTGGGTTGCGGAAAGACTGTTTTGAGCAAGGTCTTTATCCAACAGTTTCCGGATGATGAGTATGATATAGGATTGATAATAAATCCGACGCTTGAGCCTTCAGATTTTTTAAAAGAGATACTCTATCAGCTCGGCCTGAATCCAGATACAAATTCAAAGGCTGATCTTCTGGATATCTTGAATAAAAGAATGTTAGAGAATATGAAGCAGGATAAGACAACCCTGCTGATAATAGATGAGGCGCAGTTAATTTCCAAAGAGACTTTTGAGGAGGTACGCCTGCTTTTAAACTTTCAGTTAAATGATAGATTCCTGCTGACGCTCATCCTTATTGGACAGCCGGAGTTGAAGGGTATTGTAAGAGGCATTAAACAGCTTGACCAGAGGATTGGCATCAGGTATCATTTAAAACCGCTTAATTCTAAAGAGGTGGTTAAATATATTGCCTTTCGGCTGCGAAAGGCCGGCTTGACAAGAGGTATATTCACCCGTCAGGCTGTAGATGAAATATATGATTATTCGCAGGGGGTTCCGAGAAAGATCAACAATGTCTGTGATATGAGCCTGTTAATAGGGTTTACCTCAAAGAAAAAAGCTATCGATTCCAATATCATAAAAAAGGTTATAGAGGATTTGTCGTAATTACTCAGGTTGTCAGATTCAAGGTTCAGAGGTTCAAAGGTTCAAAGACAACGGGAAAAAAGGCAACGTGATTAACCCTGAACCCGGAACAGGAGGCATAATGATAAAATCAAGAAGGAATTTTATGTCTATGGTGTTTGGAGCCGGTTTGGCGCTGCCGGGCATAGCTTCATTTTCTTCTAATATTTATGAGAATCTCAAAGCGCTGTATAGATGGACTGAAATCAAAGAGATATTGGGAGCATTTCCGGTGAAAAACCCTGATATTTTGTGCAGAAAAGATGGCGGTTATATTCTTCTTACTGACGCTGGGGCCAAAAAGGATATACTAAGGTTGAACGATACGGCTGCGGTTATCTGGAATTGCTGCAACGGGGAGAGAAGCACAGAGGATATGGTCGATAAGATCACTCATGATTTTGATGTGGAGAGAGATGCTTGCATGAGGGACGTTGTTCTGACGCTGAGTTTCTTTAGAAGAAAAGGGCTGATCGTTGTCTAATTGGGAGGAGGTTTTTTAGATAGTGGAATCTTTGTCTGCTCCATTGGATGTATTCCTGGCAGTAACGAGCCGGTGCAATCTGGCTTGCAGGCACTGCAATGTTTTTTCTTTACGCAATTCCAGAGCGGATTTGACAGGAGATGAGTGGATAAAATTCATAAGAAGGCTTGCAGAGCTAAAAGTGTTTACCCTCTGGATCAGCGGCGGCGAGCCCTTTATGAGAGAGGATATATTTGCTATTCTCGATGAGATTGAAAACCATCATTTTCACTACGGGTTGAATACAAACGGGACGCTTATCAATGAAGAAAAGTCAAAACGGATTTCAGAGCTGGAAAAACTCTACAGCATTTTTGTAAGTCTTGATGGTTCCACTGCCAGGATTCATGAAAAGTTAAGGGGCAAGCATAGTTTTGACCGCACCATAGATGGAATAAAAAATTTTCTGAAATATAATGGAAATGTTTCAACCTATACCACAGTTACCAGGGACAACTATAAAGATATAGAAAACATTATCAGGCTGGGTAAAAGCCTTGGCCTGGAGTCTGTAAAATTCAATGAACTTCTACCGCTTGGGAATGCGGCCCTGCATTTAAATAAACTTACCCTTTCCAATCATCAAAGAAGAGAAGTGACAAAAGATGTCAAGAGATTAAGAAATCGTTACGGGAATTTCGTTACAGGGATGATTCTGGAGATGGGTGATTTTTTTGAAGGTTTTGAAGATCTGGAAAGAGAATATGATGCGGACCATTATGACATTGCAAACGGTCTTTTTGGATGCGGCGGAGGAATAGAAAAGTGTACTGTCAGGCCGGATGGCTGGGTTGTTCCCTGTGACAGGTTGTGGGATTTTAAGGCCGGCAATATCAGAAATACCGATTTTAAGGAAATATGGCAATCGTCGCGGGTTTTCCATGATATGAGAATGAGGTCATCCGTATCTTTAGATGATATTGAGGAGTGTAACGGCTGCATATATAAATCACTCTGCGTCGGAGGCTGCCCTGCTGTATCCTATTACCTTTCAGGCTCGGTAGTTAAGCCGGACCCCATGTCCTGTTACAGGATTTTTAAAGATAAGGGGTTTCCTTATGACAGGAATCGTGTAACTGTTTAGGTAGATAGGCTGCAGGCATTTAGGCTGTAGGAAAGAATCATGCGTGATCATACAAAATTAGCTATTTGGACTGAAGACCGAAGGCTGTTAGATCGTCACAGCCTTTAGCCCACAGCCTGAACAATTTGAAGATACGGAGAAAAGAGATGACTGCAACCAAATTCAAGTTTCCATATGAGCCGCCTAAAATCCTGGATTTAGGCGGAGGGGTTGCTTATGCTGCACAACATTGCATGCCCGGAAGCGTTTCCGGAGGGCAGTGCAAGGCAGGTGGTTCCCCGCAGAAAAAATGCCAGGCAGGAAGTGTTGCATATGGTGGCTTTTGTACGGCCGGCAGCGTTGCCGGCGCAAAATGCACATCCGGGAATGTGCCACAAAAATAGGCGCTTAAATAATATCCCGGAATTTATTGTTCTTTTGAAAATGAAGATCGTAGATCGGAATGCTGTTGCACAGATCATGGCAGAGGTCGAAAGCTGCTATTCTGCTTTTGCTTTTCATAAATTCAAAGGAGTGTATGTGCTTTTTTATAATTTCCGCAAGAGCTGACTTCCTATCCCTTGGCTGTATGAACAGTTTATCATTTTTCCTTAGAAAGAATAGTTTTATCAATTCGGTTTTTTTCAGGTAATGATCATCTCTTTTGTGTTCAAACATGTCAACCTGGCTGTATGGGGAAGGATAGATATAGAAGAGGTTGCCTTCCCTTGCAATGACAGGGCTGTCATCTGAGAAAACATCATCTCTTTTTGCAGAACCGGCTATGGTGGTTTTTCCTGCTCCTGATTCTCCAAGAAAAAGATATCCGCTATCTTTTTTCTTTATTCCGGCGCCATGAATGAGCAGTTTTTTTTGTTCTGCAAGGATAAGAGAAATATAGAGAAAAAGAGATTTGTAAACAGATGCCACAGAAAAGCCGTAGTTTTGGCTTTTGAAAGTAACAGGAAGTCTGATCTGGCCATTTTTTGATTCACAGTAAGTTGTAAGGTTATCACAGGATATTCTTATGCAGGCGTCTGTTTTCCTGTGATTGCTCAGAAATCCGGTGTAAAGTTTTTTCAGGCCTGTTCCGAACTGTTCCAGGGATTCTTCCAGAGTAACCGCAATCGATGTGTTTGCTACTGAGAGAGTAAATTCCATATTCAGTGTGGAATTTCATCTATGGAAATGGTCTCTGCAATACAAAGTAGAGGGTTTTCACTCAACTTTATTTCTTCAGTCACAGCCTTTCCCTTGCCGTCAAAAAGCAGTTTGACTACCGGCTTCATGGGATTTTTTTCATCGGTGCGTATGACCATGCCTACGGCCTTATTGTTGAGAGTTACGTAGCTTCCTATTGGATAAAGAGATATTTCCTTGATAAATGCTTTAATTGTCTTTGGGGAAAACATAAGGTTTTTGGACAGGATCAATTCCCTGATTGAAACATGCTGGATTATTGCTTTTCTATGCGCGCGATTGTGGATCATGGCTTCGTAAGTATCAACTATACCTGTTATCTTTGCATATTCGCAGATTTCGTCTCCTTTAATCCCATGAGGATAGCCCTGGCCATTTTCCCTTTCATGGTGTTCGTATGCCACCCGGGAAAGCCAGGGATAATCTTCTTTAAATACAGACAGAATATCCCTTCCAATTTCAGGGTGTTTCCTTATAAGAGCCACCTCGGATCCGGTTAATTCCCCTTTTTTCTTGATTATACTTTCGGGAATTCTGAACATTCCTACATCATAAAGCAGAGCTGCTAATCCCAATTCAAGAAGTTGCGTTTTTGAATATTCCATGCCCTGGCTGATTTTGAGGGCATATACAAGGGTGTTGATTGATCTGGAAATGGCGTAGCCTTCTTTACGACCGAAATGGATGGATGATTGATAAAGCTCGTTGATCATATCCGGTGTATTAATAATTTTGTTGATTAGAATGAGGGCCGAATCGATCTTGAAGGATTTGTTGTTTAAAATACTTGTCCTGACTTCATTGATATAGTTTTGGAAGCTTAAGTAAATTTTCCTGATTTCTTCGGTTTCTTTTTTAGGTTCCGGAACCGCGGCCTTTGTATATGCGGGTTTCTTATCCTTTGATAACCTGAGCTCTTCTAAATCGCTAAGACGGAAAGACCCGGATCGCTTTTGGGATTCCTTTTCAGCTTTTTGTTTTGTAGTTAAGTTATTCTTGATGATATCGGAAAATTTAACCATGATAAAATACCTTAGTCTATCATCCTCGATTCTGGAAATATGCCATTTTTATAAGCCTCGTCGCATAGAAAAAAAGGGCTGTTTAAGTTTCCGGTCAGAGAATAAGCGTTAGCTCTGCAGGCGCCGAGGCATCTGAATTTAAAAATACACCTGCTGCAAATGCCTTCAAGATTTTTCGGGAGATCCTTTCTTAATTCCTTAAGCAATGGATGGTTTGACCATACCTTCCGGATGTCGTTTCTGGAAATATTTCCCATGACAAGATCGGTTTCTGTTTGACCAATTCCGCACAAAGAGATGTCGCCATTGGCAAGCACACCGATAATATTAAGGATATTACACTCATATAATTGCGATGATGTAATAGCTTTAAGCGATTTCAGGCCGGTTGGAATATCAAAATATATATCTATTGCGTCATATTTCAAGCTGAGTTCTTCTTCTATCCACCTGTCTATATCTATTAGTTTCTCTACAGACAAATTTTCTTCATTTGCAAAAAAATCTTTGCCGCGTCCGGTCGGCATTATGGGATTTATTTTTAATAAACCTACTCCCATCCTGGCGGCGATATCGGCCAACTTTTCAATGTCTGAGATATTCCCTTTATACAGGCTCATGATTATCTGTGTTCCAATATTACTTTTCGTTAAAAGCGCCAAACCATTTAATGTTTTTTGATAGCATCCAGCTACTTTGCGAATCGATTCATGTGATTTCTCTGACGCGCCATCCAGGCTGACCGATACCTGATTGACGGAACTATCATTCAATTTCTTTACAATTTCTTTGTTCAGGAGAGTGCCGTTTGTTTCGATATCGACTGTAATATCATTTAAGGATAAGAAATCGACAAGATCGAGGATATCTTTTCTCAAAAAAGGCTCGCCGCCTGTTAGTTTCACAGAACTCAGACCGATTGATCTTGCGTCAATAATTACTTTTTTCAAATATTTAATGTCAATTTCGCTATTTATATTCCTGTCTGTTCTGTTATATGCAGATGTAATCCAGCAGTGGCTGCATCTTAAATTACATCTGTTCGTCAGGTAAATATAGGCAGTGTTCAGCGGATATTCTTGATTATTTTCAGCCATCTATGTTTCTTTATTTTTCAGAAAGCTCATTTTAATGAGGTCTTGAAGAAAATTTTTGATATCCTCTTTTATCTGTTTTTCAGGAATATCACTGTAATTTTCCGCAACGAGCGATGTGATCTCTGTGACGGATTTGCCGCCGTTGCATAGCTGGTAAATATTGACCCCCATGCAGTTTATGTATTTTAGATTACCGCTTTTGGGATCAAAGAGAAATGCCCCATCCTCTTCTTTCCTGAATATGCTTTCAGGGTCTTGCGTCAAATAATCATTATTTTTTAATATGATTTTCATGTATCTTATTTTCTAACGGTTTACGGTTGTTCCGCCAGAGCGCTTTGGCGGATTCACACTTTTTTCAATGAATTATGCAACGACTGATTGCTTTTATGTTTTGATCAACCGTTAACTGTAAACTGTTAACCGTGAACGGTTATCTTAGTTTAGACCTAAATTGAGCGATTTTTTACTCGATCTGCACCAATCTCTTGCGCATCAAGGGTTTGCGAAAATCCTCGACATATCCACGGGTATGCCTGTGGTTTTCGCAAACCCTTATGCATCAAGATCTCGG
>JAYENE010000588.1:0-1508 GCA_034721935.1 Thermodesulfobacteriota bacterium | reverse complement strand
CCCGGAGCATCGATTCGTGATTTTCTTGGCATGTAATTCAGATAACATGTCTTAAAACAAGAAGCAAGTTTAAAAGTTTAGAGCGTCCCATATTTCCCTCCCTGGTCTCAGACCCCGGTGGTGTCCTGATTACTTGCCATAGCGTAATCAGGACTACTGCCTTCCGATGCATCCAAAGCGTCGGCTTTTACTTCCGATTTCTCGGAAGCTTATCCAATGTCCACAACTATACATTTTTCGGGGCTCAATACAGAGCCTGCAATCTTGATCCATCCGGCTTCAGACTCCCGTTACCGGGTTTACCTGCGGATTTCTCTGCTGACCTGCTGGCTAAGCTTTAATCAAGTGGGACTTAAGCCATTACGGCTTTCACCCACTGGGTAACATTAATCAATTTCATGGAATTCCTTCCAATTCCAAGGTTTCGGATTTATCTTGGCACGAGTATGCGATTGTGATATTTTTTTGTCTATTGCCCAATTTGAGCAAACCTTTTCATAGTTGACAGTATTGTGGATACTATGGATTCTTTATTCCAGATGTTATTTGCAGGGCATTAATTGCTTCTGCAAGACCTATCTTGCCGTCTCCGTTTGCATCTCCCCACGCCAGGATGTTTTGCACCATTTGATCCATTTGCTGTTGCGTATAACCATTTTCACAAGCACAACCTTGGTGATTTACGCATGAATTGGCTAATGTATCACCGCATTGATCCCATGAATCAGGAACACCATCACCATCAGAGTCAATAATGTCAGTGATAATACCATATTCAACCCCATTGATTTGAATGTCATCAATATACCAACCAGTACTCACGCCGACCCCTGGAGCATGGTGAAATGCAATTTTTATCTTCTTAGTGGCATAATTAGTAATGTCAAGATTCTGTGATGTCCAGATCTGAGAAGTGCCTGATATATAACCACTGCTAATATTTATCCAGCTTGACCATTTGTTTTCATCCTCATCGTAAACGGATAGTTGCACAGTTCCTCCGTAAGAGTTAGAAGCATACATAAACCAGTGCCAAAAGCGGAGATGTATCTCTCCATCACCGCTAATTTCAGGAAGTCTGACGGACGGACTGATCAAACGAGTATTTTTATGCGTGCCGTAGTAGTTTCCATCTAAAACTGTTCCAGCACATTGGGACCCACTATGGCAACTATCTGGTCCAGCTCCAGGCGTGCCTATCTCCCAAACACCGTTATCGACAGACCACAACCCTATGCCTAATTCAAAGTTTTCTTCAAAAGCTGGTTCTGCACATACAGAATTCACAAAAAACAACAGACACGACAACACCATTAACCACTTGCCTACTTGCTTAATAAAATTCTCTTTCATACTTTAACCTCCTTATTTTGTAAAATATAACGCCGCAAATCAGCGGGCGCGGCTTTTTGCGCTCCGCTGCATTTGCATTGTTAGCAATTTATTTCTCTATTTTTTTGCTCTTTCAATTTGTACCTTAATATCTTGGAATAATTTTTTAATACTGT
>JAYENE010000587.1:0-1510 GCA_034721935.1 Thermodesulfobacteriota bacterium | reverse complement strand
GTTTTAATGGCATAAGTTTAGTCATAAGTAGATCGGTTATGGCTAATTTTTAGTCTAAATATATTGAAAAGAGGGATAAACGGATGTTTGAGCAGGAAATTGAACGAAAAATTGGAGACTTCAGAGAGCTGGGCTTTCCGGAATTTATCCCGCGAGAGAGCCGTCTTCAGATGGCAGACAATATGGTATCTACTGTTATCGGCGCTCGAAGAGCCGGAAAGAGCTATCGTACGATTCAGGCGGCATCCGAGTTGATAAAGCGCAAAGCGATTAAATCTATTAATCATATATGTCTTTTAGACTTTGACAATCCTGTTCTTTCATCCATAAAGGCTGCCAATCTTAAAATCATCCAGAATACATTTTTAAAACTAAGCCCTGATGTTGAGCTCAAAACGCCTCTGCTTTTTGTTCTTGACGAAATTCACAAAATTTCCGGATGGGAGGAATATGTAATTGATCTGTCACGAAATCCCAACTGGAAAGTGATAGTCACCGGGTCGTCTTCAAAACTGCTGAAGCATGACATTGCCACCGAGCTTCGCGGCAAAGCTGTCTCTTCGACCTTGTATCCATTGAGTTTCTCCGAGTTTCTTAGATTTAAGAATTTCAAGCATGATTATAAATCAACAAAAGGACAGGCTGAGGCAAGGCGGATATTTGATGAATTCATGAAATGGGGAGGCTATCCCGCCATTGTTAATGCTGAAGAATATACAAAAGAAGTATTGCTAAGAGAGTATTTCGACACAATGATTCTTAAAGATATCATACAGCGGTATAACGTAAGCAAACCAAAACAGTGCATTCATCTTTATAATTATTTGATGTCTAATATCGGCAAAGCGCACACGCTCCAGAGCAGCTTCCGCTATCTAAAGCAAACCGGATTTAAAACCAGCCGGGATACTATCAGGGAATATATAAATTGGGCTAAAGATTCCTGGCTGTTGTTTACCGTGCCGATTTTTTCAGACTCCCTTAAAGATCAGGAAAGAAACTATAAAAAAGTCTATGCGATTGACTGGGCGCTTGCAAATAAAAACAGCCTTATCTGGGATGGTTCTTATTCCAGGGCGCTTGAAAATATGGTTTTTATCCATCTGTATCAACGCTGGCCAAGGGTTCATTACTATTTAACCCGTGCTAAACGGCGGGAGGTAGATTTCATCGCAGTTGACAGCAAAGGGCATCCCGCCCTAACTGTGCAGGTTTGTATGGATATCAGCCATGAAGAAACCATAAAAAGGGAACTGGATGCAATTATTGCAACCGCGAAATATTTTAAAATCAAGGAAAATTTAATACTGACCTACAATCACGAAAAAGACTTTCAGGCAGAAGGTATTACAGTCATGGCAAAGCCGGTATGGAGATGGCTGCTGGAGGAATAACCATGAAGCTATGCAAAACCTCAAACCACACCACCATCATAAAGATTGACGAAGTTCAGCTCATGACTGATTACAGGCTACCAACATAAAGCGGGACTCTTTTCGCCATTTTGGCC
>JAYENE010000586.1:0-6961 GCA_034721935.1 Thermodesulfobacteriota bacterium | reverse complement strand
TGAGCTAAAATATATTAAAGCGCCTAAAGTTGTGGCACGCCTTTGGCGGCTAATTAATAGCCCAAGCTACAAGGCTTTGCAAATTTCCTCTTGTTAGTGAGCTGATAGCATAGAGCAACCTAACTTATATAAAATGCCCAAATTCCTTAACTTTAGCTCACTTTAGGCGCTTTAGCTCACTTTAGGCGCTAATATCCCTTATGGCATTGAATACACAACTGTTTTTTTCGATCAAATCTCAAAGTAAAATCATAAGGGCTTCCCATCAGGTTATGACAGGTGCTACAGATAATCATCCCCTTGGACCTTGGATCAATGGTATTTTTTCCTACAGGATGGGTGAACGTGGCATGCCTTTTGTGGCAATCAACACACGCGGGAATTTCATCGGTCTTGTAGAATAGCTCAAAGTCGGACCCGTGGGGACGATGGCACTCGGTGCATTTTCCTTCTATAACTGAGGGGTGCTTGTGTTTGTTATTTTTGTCTTTTAAATGCTCTTTTGTATCCTGATGACAGGCAGTGCATATTTTTTTCTCTTTTGCCTTTTTCAGGTGAGCTTCATCCGAAGCATGCGGGTTGTGGCAGTCTATGCAAAAAACGCCTTCTCCTACATGGGTGTTTATCTTTCTGAAGTCTTCATTAACTGATGGGTGGCAAGTAATGCATACCGACATATTATTGCTTTTCATGCTTAGTGGATCTGCTGATTTGGCTGGATTATGGCATTGAGCGCATTTCTTGTCGGCAAATGGCTTGTGTAAATTTTCCCTGATCAGCTTGCTGCGATTCGACCCGTGGGGATTGTGACAGGAGATGCAATTAGAGCCCTGTACAGGATAATAGCGGTGAGATTTTTCAGTCTTTTTGTTTTTGACCGAATGGCATGTCACGCATATCTGTTCAGGACTCTTTTCGACCAGTTCCTCATAATCGGAAGTATGGTGGCTGTGGCAACTTAAACAATTGCCTTTTTTTGCAGGATCGTGTCTGTTCTTTTTTGAAAACATCTCTTTGTCGGCATGGCAACCGAAGCAGAGTTGTTCCCCCTTTGCCGTTAATAGTTTTGGATTTTTTGATGAATGCGGGCTATGACACTTCAGACACTCTCCTTCCTCAAAAGGAATGTGGCTGTATTTTTTGTCAAAGCTCCTTTTTTTGCCTTTATGGCAGCTTTTGCACAGCGTGCCGATCTCATCTCTTGCCAGATATTCGTGATTTGAGGTATGTGGATTGTGGCAGCTTGAACATTGATATTTTTTAAAAGGCTCGTGTTTTCCCTTTTGAGTCATCTCATCATGAATCCCGGTATGACATTCCATGCATTTTTTAAAGCCGACTTCCGTGCCTTTTTCATCAACTGCATGAGCAGTTGTCATGGACAACAGAAATACCACGAAAAATATCAAATAAAACAAGGATAAGGGATTTAGTTTTATTAGTTGGATTGGTTTCATTAGTTTCATTGGTTAAATATGCTTGCTTAAATACTTAATGAAATTATTAACTTTCTTCCATACCACATCTGCTTGCTTACTTATTTACCTGATCTATATCTTCTTTATTGATGTATTCCTGATCCAAAGCTACATAAGAGTGACTGACCGTTTCGGCTAATGATGACCTTGAATAACCCAAAAATTTCATAAAATCTTTATTGCTGTTTCGATGAAACCCGTCCGAAATATTGGCCATAGAAGAAAGAACACTTTTCCTTACCTGTCCTATCAACTCAAAATCCCTGCTAAATCTTTTTTCCTTCGTTAACTTATAAATCAACTGGACAAATTTCCTTGCCTCTTGCCAACAGTCCAAATCTTCAAATCTTTTAACAGTTGCCATAACTCCACAGCTAACCAATCAAACTAATAAAACAAGAGATTTAATTCTATTAATGACACTTTTTGCAGTTCCCCTCCTTAAACGGCGGGTGCAAGATCTTGTGCATCAGGCCCTTGTTCGCAGCGCTGTGTGCTTCATGGCAGCCGGTGCAGTCTGTCTTGTTGGTGGCGATTCCGGAGTGAGCATCCGCCATAGCCGGATTATTAATGTTATGACAACCCTTGCAAAGAGTTGCGCCTTTGCCTGCAAGCAAACTTTCAATGTTTGCATAGTGCGGCACATGGCATTTCAGACACATCCCTTCCTTTGCCGGCGTGTGCTGAAATTTGTCCTCTTTAATATGAAGCGCCAGGTCCGGGTGGCACGACAAACAGAGGCTCCCTGCCGGCCTGTTTAACCGCCCTTTTATTTTGCTTCCGTGGGGATTGTGGCAGGATGTGCATTCTCCCTCTTTGATCGGTATATGGGTATATTTGTTTTTTTGAGAAAGAGCCTGAATGTTTTCATGACACCCATAACAATTATCCGCTCCTGTTTTAATCAACTGAAAATCGTTGTCGCTGGCATGTTCGTCGTGGCATATAAGACACCGGCCCTTTGCAAAGGATTCATGGACACTTCCCCCCTCAACATCATCTAACATCCCCTTATGGCAATTAAAGCAGAGTTTGTTTTTTCTCTGGATCAAAAGCTTTTCCCTGCTTGCGGAGTGGGGGCTGTGGCAGACTACACATTGTCCGATCCTGATCGGAGTGTGAACATTGACTCGATCAAAGAGCATCTTCTCTTTTTGATGGCACCCATAGCACTGCTCGACCTCGGCAAGTCTAAGCTCAAACTTGTGATTTGATGCATGTGGGTCGTGACAGACACCACAGTCTCCTTTCTTAACAGGACTGTGAACATTTGGCTGCGTAAAATCGTCTTTCTTGCGACACTCGTGACACTCGTAGCAAAGGTTTTTGCCTGTTTCTTTCAATCCATAATCGTTGTTTGATGCATGGGGATTATGACAGGATGTGCAATTGTTCTCTTTTGCCGGCTTATGAACATGCTGTTTCTCAATTAACTTTTCTCTTTCTTTATGGCACGAATAGCAAAGCTTTCCATCAGGCAGAAGCGTTGTATATTCGTTATCCGTGGCATGGGGGCTGTGGCATGACAGGCAATTGTCTTGTTTGACGGGAGCATGGACATGGGCCTTTGTAAATGACATCCGGTTTTCCGTGTGGCACCCATAGCACAGGTTTGCTCCTGTTTTTTTAACGTCTAAAGGGCGCTCTGATTCAGGCGAGTTGTGGCAGGACTTGCACTGGTTCCGGTCAAGTGGCCGGTGCGCGAATTCTCGAAGAAGCTTCGTGTTTGAAGAAGAATGAGGCGTATGACAGGAAACACAGGAATCTCCTTCCGGCTTATAACCTGAGTGGCCTTTGACAAACCGAGGCTTTTTAAAATCGTGACATTTACTGCAAACATCAGCAGTTGAATCAAAAAGCAATCTCTCATAATCCGAACCGTGAACATCATGGCACTCAAGACACCCCTTGTCTGACAGCGGCGCATGTTTTGTTTTTCTGTCAAACGCATCCTTATTATTATGACAGTCAAAACAAAGATCGTTTCCCTTTGCCTTTAAAAGGTTCTTATTAGCCGACGAATGCGGATTATGGCAGGTTATACATTTTTCATCCTTAACAGGATCATGCTTATGCTTTCTATTTGCAAACTCTTTGCTTTTCTTGTGACAAGTATAGCATAATTTCTTTTCAGCGGTTTTTAAATAGACAGCTCCAATCACACCATGGGGCCTGTGGCATGATTCACATTCATTCTTTCCAACCGGCCCATGGACGACCTTTGCCTTTTTGAACTGAGCGGCCTCCTTCTGATGGCACTCCACACACTTTTTTCCAATAATCCGTCCGGGCGCCCTTTTTTCACAAGAAATTGCGCCGGCAATAAAAAGGCCGATAATCAAGATATAAAATATGGCCGATCTGATTTTTATCATTTTCGAGTAAAGCGAAAAATCCTTAAACATTAGATTTCTCCCTGTGGCCGAAATACATGTTTTTTGTGACTCATAACCAATTGATATTAGTTTTTGTGTGTTTTGTGCCTTTTTGCGGCTATATCAAACGTAATTTTGGTTTATCTTGCCGAATTGTTAAAGTATTTTTCTTCTATACGCTTTAGCGCCTCGTTGTCAATCTTTATCATAGAGGTTTTTCTTAATTTTGCGAGATAATCAGAGAGTATTTCATCAAATTTAATCTTAAAGACTATTCTTTCCAGTCTCTTGACGACCCTGGAGAACTCAACGACCTCTCCTCCTCTTTTACCTTTTAATTTTACGATCTTATATTTCCCGTTATCAAAGACAATGTTGCTGATCTCTCTCTTCTCAAGCCTGTTTAGCTCCTTTTTCATAGAAGGCCCAAACCGATCAACACTAATCCACACGACGTCTCGTTTTGCCTTTGCTCTTTCCGATACTCCGGCGGCCAGGAAATCAAAGTTCGCTCCCTGTTTTAATTCATGCAAAACATTCTCAGCGTCATCCATTGTGTGAAAGGTCATCTCATCAAACCAGACTTCATAACCTGTCTTAAAATCAGATATATGTTTGTTGTAATATTGTCTTAATTCTTTTTCGGCTGGTATAGCCAGAGGATTAATTATCTTGCTCTTAAAATCGTTTATAAGGAGCAAATCTTTGCGTTTTTCAATCATATCTGCAAAAGAAGGAAGCTCGACATAATTACGCGTTAAAGCCTCCTGCTGAACTAATTTATACATAATCAGCCTGTCCAGAACGTTATTTTTTATCTCCTTATGAAATTTTTTCGATTCACCGGTGTTTTTCAATAAATGATGCTTGCCGGCTGGTTTTTTTGCCGCCTGTTTTATATCGAAAAGAAAATCATCAAGGGGTATTGGTTCGCTGTTTACGCGCCCTATAACCGTCTTCTTTCCTGTATATTTCTTTTCAGGATCGAGCAGGTCCAGCAACTCCATATCTATCCGGATATCTGCCCGCTCTTTTAAAACTTGCACAAAATTGTCAGCCAACTCCTTTTCTTTCTCTTTTTTCAATGTTTTTGTAATGCGTTTCTTGAGTCTTTTAAGTTTTTCAGGCGCTTCCTTACTCTCTGCGCTCTCTGCGTAATGTTTTGTAAAATAATCAAAAATTTCATCGTCGCTAATGCTGATTTTGTCAAGCACCTGTTCGTGTCTTAGTTTGATAACCGATCGGGTGGTAATATATGATCCAATTTTCTTCTTAAAACCCGGATCATTGTCAAGATTCAGTATGAGCGCTTCCTGAATCATGAGGCAATCGTCAATCATCTGTTCGACTATTTCTGAAAGCTTTATGCCGCTTTGCTTGTCATCCGGCCGTATTTTAGGCTTGTTTGCATGAAGCGCCTTGATCCGCTCCTGAAAAGATTCTTCATCTATGATTTTACCATTAACTTCAACGATAATAAGGCTGTTTTCAGAAGCGCAATACAGGTTATTAACAAAAACAATAGCAAACCAAAGAAACGCAAACAAAATATATCCTGATAATTTCATCTTTTTCATCATATTATCTTTTTCAGGTTCAAAGTTCAAGGTTCAAAGTTCAAAGGTTATAGCCTGCTGATATCCTTAACTTTATAACACAATACTCAGATTAGTTTCTTTTCCATAAGTCCCAAATCGAATCAATCCCCAAATTTCAGCAACGAGCAACCAGTAACGAGCAACCGGCAACCAGCTTACGGCATTGTTTCAATCATCTCCGCAACTACATTTTTGACCAGTGTGGAAACCGACCTTACCCTGCCGAAATCAATAACTATTGTGTAATCTTCACCGGTTCTTCTATGTTGCGTCATCCATAATATCTCACCGGTCATGGTATCGACCATCCTTGCGCTGATGGAAACCACGCAGTCAACGTCTCTTTTCTTATCATCTACCCCTGTAAATTCTTCCACCCGGCCAAGAATAACCGCTTCCACCCCCAGTCTTTTGCCCATAAGCTTTATGGTATCCAGATCAACGCTGGTCCTCACAATAATGCGTTCGTTGATAAGAAAACACTTCACACTGCCCGGGAACTCTACCTTAAACCTGCCCGTCTGAACAAGGCTGGAAATAAACATGCCTGTTACGATCTTGTCTGCCCCTGTAATCTTTGTATTATTATAGAAAGGAAAAACCGCCACCTTCTTTATCCCTGGCCGGTCAAAGCCCTTCCTGATATAAGTGTACGGGGCAGAAGAACAAGCAGTAAAAAAACAAACCATACCGACTATAATAACTATCTTAAGTTTTGCGCACATTTATTTTGTTTAAGTCTATAGTAAATATTTACGGAATGTTGAAAATAGAAATTGGAAATTGCCTGTCTGCGTGCAACGCACAGGCAGAGAAATTTGGCCTTCATGCCTGCCCGCTATCGCTCAGGCGAGGCGGGCGGACTTTTGTACTGTCAACTCGTAACCTCGTTTCATTTCTCCCAAATTTCTAATTTCCAATTTCAAGCCGTGAACAGCTACAGTCTATAACTTGAATCTGTTGACAGCTTCCAGAAGACTCTTGTTTTTCCGTCTTGATTTTCTTTAAGATATCATCAACATTTTCGCCTGGAGCCTGTTTAACAAGCTCGTCTATATGCCCGGAAATACCGCCTTTTTTATTGGGCCGGTAGTTATGCCGGATATAAGTGGCGGCTCTTTGTCGTCGGCCATTGCATCTTGCAACCTTGCCGGAATAATCCCTGCATATTTCTTTTCCAGTGTATGTCCTGACTGGTCCTCAACAATAATATTGATGTCGTAAGTTGCTTCCGAAATAAGATCTTCAATTAAAACATTATTTTCTTTTAGACAAGAATAACTGGAAAAAGAATCGGCGCGACTATCTCTTTACTGATGACGATTTCATCTCTTTCAGATACTATATTCTCCTGTCCCAAATGGCATGTCACGCATTCCTTATTTATACCTAAATTGAGCGATTTTTTACTCGATCTGCACCGATCTCTTGCGCATCAAGGATTCGCGAAAATCCTCGACATATCCACGGGTATGCCTGTGGTTTTCGCAAACCCTTATGCATCAAGATC
>JAYENE010000585.1:0-6996 GCA_034721935.1 Thermodesulfobacteriota bacterium | reverse complement strand
TTTTGAGAAACGGAAGAACGGTAAAATATATTCCTATCAAGGCGAAGATGCGCAGATCCGGGAAAAGCGGCATAAGCATGTTCAAAGACGGCGTCCGTTTTTTTATGATCATAATAAAGATCTGCACTCTGTATTCTCCTTTCAGGATATTTCTTCCGGTAAGTTTTATAACGTTCCTGACAGGTTTGTTTTATTACCTTTATACCTTTTGCATGGTGGGGCGTTTTACCAACATGAGCGCTCTTTTGTTTACCACTTCCATAGTCATATTTATGATTGGCCTTGTGTCGGAGCAGATTTGCCAGATGAGGTTTGATAGAAGTGAAGGAAACGGGTTCATTTAGTGGTTTGCCATCCTTCTCTCATCTCGTGGACAAAGGACCAAGGCGTGTATTCACAAAAAAAGAATCTGATAGTCTTTCTGCTTTTCTTCTTGATTGTGTTTAGTGCATACAGCAGCAACTATGATGCATCCTGGCATTTTGATGATTATCCCAATATTGTTGATAATCCACGGATTCATATAAAAGATCTCAGGTTTGATACTCTTAAAGGGACTTTTTTTGCCGCGTTTGACAAAGGAGAATATTTAGGCAGACGTGTGTACCGTCCGGTTTCGATGTTTACGCTTGCTTTAAACTGGTATATCGGAAAAGATAATGTCATCGGGTATCATGTAGTGAACAATACAATCCATCTGCTGACCACTTTTTTCCTGTTCCTGACCGTTTTAAACCTTTTTATGTCGCCGAATCTAAAAGGAAAATACCAGGGAAGTGAATACTCCATCGCATTCCTTTCCGCAGTTCTGTGGGCTGTCAATCCTGCTCAAACCCAGGCCGTTACATATATCGTACAACGCATGGCATCGCTTGCAGCCATGTTTTATTTAATCGGTATATATTGTTACATAAAAGCAAGAATCGCTGCACCTGGTTATAACAGATCCTTTTTAGTTGCTGGGTGTCTTCTCAGTTTTATTTTTGCGCTTGGTTCAAAGGAGAATACGGCTATATTCCCTCTCTCTGTGGTCATTCTTGAAATCTTGTTTTTTCAAGATCTTAAGGATAGAAAAACAAGAAGGAATGTGGCTGTAGCCATTACGGTCACTGGAGTTTTGACGGTTGCCTTTGGGATGGCGCTTTTTTTAAAAGGGAGTCTGTTTTCCATTTTTAACGGCTATGAAGATCGCGTTTTCACATTAGAAGAGCGTTTGATGACCGAACCAAGGATCGTTATTTATTATATTGGCCAGATATTCTATCCAATGGTTCACCGGCTTTCACTTGTACATGATATTAATATTTCCACATCGCTTTTTAAACCATGGACGACTATTCCATCCATTCTGGCCATTATTTGTCTTTTGGGTATTGGATTTTCCCAGATAATAAAGAGACCGGTTGTCGCTTTCGGTATTTTTTTCTATTTTATTAACCATATTATTGAATCTACAATAATACCTCTCGAACTTCTCTTTGAACATCGAAACTATCTGCCGTCATTTTTCCTGTTTTTCCCTGTCGCAATCGGCTTTATATGGCTGGTCGATTATTTAAAGAAAAGGAATCCTTTCATTCATGTACTCATTGTTGTTTCTATGGCCGGAGTGATTTTTAGCCTTTGTGTTGGCACTTTTATAAGAAACAAAGCATGGGCTACTGAAAAAACGCTATGGGAAGATTGCATAAAAAAAGCCCCCGAAATGGCAAGGCCATATCACAATCTGGCTTGTTATCATTACCAGAAGGCTGGAGATATGAATAAAGCCATGGAATTCTATACAAGGTCATTAACAAAAAAGTACCTGCACTCTAAAACAGGACATGCGCTGACTTTTAACAATATGGCAACAATATTTTATGAGAACGGCGACTATAAAAGTGCAACAAAGTTCTGCAAAAAGGCCCTGGATATTAACCCCAGTTATCTGAATTCAATGCAAAACATTACTCTCCTCTATGTAAGGGCCGGCAGATTTTCGGAAGCGCTTGAAAGTGCGGACAGGCTTTTGTCGGAACGCAAGAGATCCAGTGATTTTCTTCAAATCAAAGGCTTTGTATTATTAACGGCAGGCCGTTTTGATGAAGCAATATCAATTTTAAAAACAGCGCTTGACATTGATCCGAACAATAAAAAAGCGAATTTGTATCTTGGAGTGGCTTTAAGTTTAAAAGGGGAATACAGGGAGGCTAATACGTTTTTAAAGCAGGCTTACTTACTCTCTCCCGAAGATATTTTTGTACATTTTGCCCTGATTGAAAACAGTGTAAGAGCCGGAAATAAAGAAAATATTGACCATTTCCTGGAGAAATTATTCAGATCATTCGAAAAAGAGACAATAACAAGTTCGCTAAAAAAACTGGATAAAAATAATATTATTGTTCCGGTTTCACAAAAAATACTGACAGATGCAATTGTCCGGAAAATGCCAGGTCTTGCTGATAAGATGGCGGAATTAAATAAGTAATCGCATTAAACTACCAGCTCTGCTGGTGAGATCCGGCATTGTTCATTTCCCTGCTTACACTTTTCGAGGTTCATTTCTTCGGTTATATATTTTGAATATTGGGCTACGGTACCTATATGCTCTTATTACGAGACCTTTGAAAAATGGTGGCTTTGGTCACATCTTGATTAGCGCATTAGTTTGACATCTGTTTACGCAGATGCTATTGAAAAAAAATGTCAAGACCATGGAGAATCGAGTTTAAAGGCGCCCTGTATCATGTTCTTTCACGGTGGAACGAACAGAAGGATATATTTTGGGATGATGAGGACCGGAACTGTTTTGTTTGCCTTATGGTGAAATCTCAGATCGCTTTGATGTAGCTCGTAGGTTGGGTTGAGAAACGACACGAAGTGAAGCCTGCGCTAAACCCAACAAAATCTTGACAACCTCATTCCACAATCGCTTAAAAGAGAAGGGGGCTTAACCGCCCTCTTTTTCATGTTGTCATCTCGAACGAATGGGGGCTTCAGCCTTGAGTTTTAAGTTTCCTGCCTCCCCCCGATCTCTGGCCCCTGACCCCCGAACCCACCAAAGTCCTTTCAAAAAAGTACCATAACAGAGCATTGCTCTGAGCGTCAGCAATGTAAAGACACACGGTTCGCGGTTTTAGGGTACGGGACGTTCTTCAGATTATAAGTTTCGCTGCCTTTCATTAACTTTGTCCCTTCGATGCAAACCGGTTCCAGGATTTTTTTGAAGAAAGCAAATATACTCTTCTGAAAAACTATCTGTACAATTATCGCCTCCGGAAAATGGCTGTAGAAAAAAGCCTGCAGCACGAAAACATAAAATTGATTTTAGAAGTTGGAAGCGGGGTTTCTCCTGTGATGACAGGAACCCGGGATATTATATATTCAGATCTTTCTTTTGCAGCCATCCGACTCCTTAAACATTCCTGCGGAAAAGGATATTATGTTGTTGCGGACGGCATTAATCTGCCATTTAAATCCGAAGCTTTTTCTCACACTATCAGCTCAGAAGTGCTTGAACATCTAAAAGATGACCGGAAAGCCATTAAAGAATTGGCCAGGGTTACGGAACCGTCCGGGAAGCTTGTTGTAACCTTTCCGCATAAAAAATCATATTTTGCCAATGATGACCGCTTTGTAAATCACTTTCGCCGCTATGAACTTTCTGAAATGAAGACTCGATTAATAGATGCGGGGCTTAGACCTATTAATATACATAAGGTGTTGGGCCCACTTGAAAAAATTACAATGTGTTTTGTTGTATATTGTTTTTCCTTAATACAAAAGATCAGAAGTGAAAAAAGCAAGCCAGACAAATACCTCTGGGTTAATGAATTTTTTTAGTAAGTTTTTCAAGTGGGCCAATCGATTTTATATGTTGCCTGTATGGATAGACGCAAAGATTATGCCCCGCTCTTTGTCATCAATCTTGTTGATTAAGGCAGAAAAGAATTAGAGTTTCAGTAACGGTTTTGCCACTACAGAAATCTTTCTCATTGTGTTTATCTGTACACGTCTATCTCCATTTATTGCGTGTTAAACGGATAGATAAAACATACAAAATCGCATTTTTATTGCCGACATTTTTTTATGTGTGGTATTTAAACAGAAAATCATATAATTATTTGTTATGCATTTGCAAAAGTAAATCCTATTTAGGATCAGGATATAATATGGCCACACATGATAAGCTTTTAATAAAAAAATCCTTCGTGGAGCTTCAGATGCCAATATCCCGTTTTCTGGATTATGTAATTTGCTGAAGAGGTTTGGATTTCAAGTTAAACAGATTCGAAATATCATATTAAAATACAAACTAAATTGGGGAGTAGACGATGAGTAAATATGAAATAATTATTTTTTGGAGTGACGAAAATAAATCGTTTATTGCCGAAGTTCCTGAATTGCCTGGATGTATAGCAGATGGAAAAACGTATCAAAAAGCCCTTTCAAATGCTGAAATTATTATAAATGAATGGATTGAAACCGCAAAAGAGCTGGGGCGTAAAATTCCGCGTGCTAAAGGGCGATTAATGTTTGCATAACAATGTGTGATCAAGACTGACCAGGAAGGCCGAGGGAAGAGTACGTTCCTCAGTTTATAAGTTATAACGGGCTTAGATTCCATCAGCAAATAAGCAACTCTTCAATTACATCTTCATTCTTGAGAAAGTGGCATTGTGTTGTCGCTTTGGGACATTGACAGTTTTGTTAGTTTGTTGAACCAGAGCGCGGAGGTTGTTTTCTTAGTTTTTCAGGACTATCACATACCTGCTTGTCACTCCAAGTATCCTTTTCTTCTGCATTGCGGAGACGACTACTGCGCTGAAGCGTTGCGCGGACATGGGCGCCTGGATGATGTGGGTGTGCCGCCATCCGGTTTTGTTTAGAATCCGGAGGTAGTCGTCTATCAGGATTGCTCCTTCATGTGATTCTTTCGCTGCGGGTTTGTTCTGAAAATCCCGCCAGTCCGCGTTGATGAAGGCAAGTCTTGTTGTCTTTTTTGCATTTTGTTTCAGGAGGGCAAAGAAGGCCTCAAGGAATTCAAGATATTCTTTCTTCGGCAATCCGGATATGCTTTTCTTGTCATAGTTGGCGGCCTTTTTGTCAAAGTATGGCGGATCGAAGATGATGAGGTCAGGCTTTTGTTTTGAGCTTACAGGCCAGGCTAACTGACCTGCTTGCTCAGGCGAGGCGGGCGGGTTGGCTGATGAGTGAGTCCATGTGTGGGGTTCGATTTCAGGGCGTGTCTCCGGCCGGTCTGTCATATCAAACGCCCAGCATCTGCGGCTTAAGGCAAGGCAGGTGTCAGGTGTTACCCCTCCGCCGGCCATGGGGTCAAGGATCAGGTCGTTCTGTTTTGAGAAATAGTATAGGATGTGTGCGATCAGTTGCGCGGGGATGCGTCCCGGCCAGTCATCCCCAAATCTTTTGTCACAGTCATTCCATTCCCACTGGTCCCATGTCCTCAGTCCCCAGCCAAGCTCCTTGAATCGTTCAAGGTCTTCTTTATCTTCCAGGGCCAATGACCAGACCATCAGTTCTGTCCAGTTGTGCTTTTCTGCTACCTGTGCAACTGTGAAGCCTCTGGATAAATCGGCATTTATTGAATTTGCCAATACTGGCATTTTCAATAAATGGTTATGAATCAATACCTGATTCACGCCAGATCTCTTTGCGATCCTGTCCTGAGGAATGCCGAGACTGTTCATGCGAAATATCTTTATGTCAATTCCCATCTGGGTTGCGGCGCGAAGATCGGCTATGTAGGAGTCCACTGTCTGCCTTGCACGGCCGATGGCCTTTCCTATATCTGAAGATGTCAGGGCCGGGTTCTTATTATACGCGCGTCTTGCAGTGTCTCTTGCCTCGTCTTCTGTCAACTGTCTCGGACCAATGGCCTTTTTAGCCGCATAGAGCAGCGGATCTGTCCCGTTTAAATCCTTTATGATGGCCTCTGGCTTCATCAGTCCCACTGTCTTGTAAGCGTTCCACCTGTGTACACCATCAAGCAGGCGGTATTTACCGGGCCTGTCAGGAGCGGGCTCTACTTCGATAGGCTCAAACTTGAACCCGTCCCTGATATTCTCGGCGAATATGCCTACACGCCTGGGATCGATTCCCTTTCTCGGATAAATTTCTTCGTCAAGGATGATTGAGGAGATGGTGATTTTGGTTGCTGATTTCGTCATGACTTGTTTTCAACTGCTGATTTTTTTGCAGCTTTACTTTGTTTTGATTCTGCGAGATTAAGTTCTTCTACCATTTATATATTTTCCTTAAACCGCAAAAGCAAGCGCATTCCCCGTAGCTTGTCGAACCGGAAGTGAAGATTTATCCGCCTCTGGAGGATCCCGCTTGTACGGGGCTGCGAGTAACTGCAATGAATATGGGCTTAACTTGGCACTGGTATTCTCATCGGCCTTAGACAGTTTTATATAACGTAAGAATGTATATTATGGCAAGAGAGAAATTTATCACCTGACGAATAGCCAAACAGGTGGAGGCAAGGGGCCATTCCAGGATTTTTTTGAAGAAAGCAAATATACTCTTCTGAAAAACTATCTATACAATTACCGCCTCAGGAAAATGGCTGTGGAAAAAAGCCTGCAGTACGAAAACATAAAATTGATATTAGAGGTCGGAAGCGGGATTTCTCCTGTGATGACCCGTACCGACAGCATTGTATATTCAGATTTATCCTTTACCGCTTTTCGACTCCTTAAGCACTGTCGCAATTTTATTGCCGACATTTTCTATGTGTAGTATTTAAACAGAAAATCATATAATTACTTGTTTAGCTGGCCGAGAAAAAGTAGCATTGATTTCATTCGGATATCAAAATATAATTTGCAACAGAGGGAAGTCTGAGTTTCGATTCTGAAATCTGAACTTCAAAACGTCTGGCTAACCAGCCTTCAAGGGGTTATCCGGTGTTCTGTTTAATATCCAAATTGTTGAAATATACATCTAAAAAACTGTTTTTTGCTAATTTTTGGGCCACAATCATAACAT
>JAYENE010000584.1:0-7002 GCA_034721935.1 Thermodesulfobacteriota bacterium | reverse complement strand
AGCTTTTTATAAAAGGATTGCTCTAAGTTATTTCTTTACGCTCACTTATGTGCGAGTTTCAGCCGTTCTTAAATTTAATTGTCCGCTGCCTCAGGTTGACCAGATAATGAGTTTGTAAATTTCTGACAATACAATTACAGCCTAAAAGCTCCCCCGATATGGCGCTAATTTAAAATCAGCCTTTTTACGAGTCCTCAATTTTGATGAATTCGTAAAAAGTCCAGAATCTTACGACGCCATCAACCTCTACATGTCGATTATGGCATTAAAAAGAACCTCTGCATGCTTCCTTATATTATCTTTTATCACAGGCATCTCCGGCGCTAATGGATTGTATGAATTAACAATAGATAGTGATAAATCATACAAATCCTTCTCAGTGCATGATGATAATAGATAATCATGGAAATAAGCATCAAAAGAATCAGATGATAAACCGGTTGAATCTTTCCGCCGCAAACCCTGGAAAAAACCTTTCAGGGCGCCTTTAACAGCAATATCGTCAGACCACACGATATCACCGACCCCATTTAGCCTGTCGAGCCGCATCCTGATTAAAAGGTTTAATAAAAATACCAGCAATGCCTCCAGTACCATTTCAACACTCCTGTCTGTTTCTTTATCCTCTTTTTTTGCAAACATGGGCGCATATTGCCTGACTGTTATAAGCTTTAATTCAATTGTATGAGAATTGCCTTTTTTTACCCCCTCCCAAACCCTCCCCCTCGAAGAGGGAGGGCAGGATGGGGATGTCAGCCTTATAACAAAGTCTCCGGCAGCATGATGCCAGGGAAATATTTGCTCAAAGGTTTCAATATTATAATAATCGGTCAGAATTATGGCTGCCTGCCTGTAAATTTCCAGCGTATTATCAGGAGAAAGAAAATAGTTACCCTTCTCAGAATCCCAGACTAATATTTTGTGCTTATTATCCGTTTTATCAAGGGAAATATGGAACTCGTTAAAGCCTTCAAACCATCCACCCAGGAACATGCTCATCGTATGTCCGCTTTCTTTTACACGAGTTTCTCCATAGCCATAAACCTCTGGAATGGATGAAAATGAAAAATCATTGCCCAGCCCTTTAAGACAGTTGTATTCTCTTTCGATACAATTCCTGCCAGTAGCGGATATTGCAACATTTAAGACAAACTTATAACTATGTTTATCCAAAATAGCTTCAATTAGGGATGGATGATAAAATTCCCCGTGTTTTATCAGGCAAACTCGAATTTCTTCGATTTCTTCAGGGATTATCTGACGATTCATGCTTTTAGAAAGGGCGGAAATCAGGATTTCAAATTTGTTTTTTTCCAGAAAAGAATGAACAGCGCTAAAGTAGTCTCCATAAGTGATAGAAATGCCGGTTACTTTCTGTGGCTGTTTTCTTGTTGTTGGAAGGGGGATCGCCCAGATCTTGCTGTTTTTCTGTATTAAATTGTCTGACCGGTAAAGAAAATATTTGAATTGCGGTTTATGGGGCATTAGAAAACAGCCGCCACGTAGGGCGGCCCTATCATAGAAAACAGCCGCCACGTAGGGCGGCCCTACCATCGTTCTCTGTTCCTGATTCCCAACTCGACTACTCGACTAATTTCCCACTCTGGACCAATCACTTTCGGTGGGTTTCTATGTCTTTCAAAATTTCAGAGGCCACTTTAT
This sequence comes from Thermodesulfobacteriota bacterium, assembly GCA_034721935.1. Taxonomy (GTDB): domain Bacteria; phylum Desulfobacterota; class Desulfobacteria; order Desulfobacterales; family ETH-SRB1; genus Desulfaltia. Next base: position 5,340 of record JAYENE010000584.1, on the reverse strand, counting down.
AACCAAGTTCGATCGCTTTATCACAATGCTTGACAGCCAGATCGTATTCCTCATTTTCAAGATATGCTATTGCGAGGTTATTGTGTGCAATAGGAAAAGAAGGGTCTAACTTAAGGGCTTTAAGGTTTGTTATAATGCTCTCTTTAACCAACCCTTTCCTCAAATAAGCATTTGCCAGTGTAGCATAAGCCTGTATGAATTTGGAATTATATACAATAGCCTTTTGAAGCGACTTAATTGCTTCGTCAACATTCCCCATCTGAAGATGCACAAAACCTATATTTCCATAACCTTCAGAAAATCCAGCCCTTACTTTGGTTGCATGTTTGTTGTATGCAAGACAGCCGTCAAGGTCCCCGCGCTGCAAACAAAGCCCGCCTAACTGGACAAATGCTTCAGCAAAATTCGGGCTGCAATCGATTGCGGAATGAAGCTCATTTTCAGCCTCCTCATATTCTTTAATGCCCAGAAGGGCAACAGCAAGGTTGTAATGGGACATGCTGCATTCAGGATTTGAAGCTATTGAAGTTCGGCAGTCAGCAATATATTCTTTCACATTTTTTGCTTGTGGCATAATTATATCCTTTCTTTGTGCAAAGTTAATCCCGCCAGGGCGGGATTCGGCGCTGCCAATTATTGGCTATATTTTTGGTTATTATGGCGTCATCCTGATGTCAAGAAAAAACGGAATTGCCAATGTCTGCTATTTAAAAAAACTCTGCATTGTCTCCTTAAATCTTGCTCCACGCCATGTGGCGGATGGTCTTGTTGCTTCAGACACAAGAATATCTTGACTCAAGAAAGGCAAAAAGTCAGAAATCCGTGGGATAATCACTCTTACTACCGGAAAATTCAATATTGGATGGGTGTGGTCGAGTATTATACAATCGGTATTAAGCAGTTTGCATATTCTTTTGATTTCCTCTATCTCGCCAAAAATATCCTTGATTTTACTATTGCGGTATGCGCCAACTTCTCCTTGCTCAAGAAATGAGATATCTTTGGGAGAAATACCACATTTCATTAACAGGTAATAATTGCCAACCTGAGATCGATGGACAATTGCTTTATCCAACTGTGGACGTGGGGCCAGTAGAGTTTCACGGCCTTGCATGCTTTCTGTAAAACACCTTGTCAAACCTTCCTCCAGGTTGAAAGATGCGCCCGGTATCAGTATTCTATGTTCCAGGCGGTCAAAAGGCAAATTGTGGTTGATAAACAGGACGCCTATGCATGGCAACAGTCCATCAAAAGAAAGATCCTTGATCATTACATCAACATTTTTTTCCCGATAGAAATTAATCATATCCTTTATGACACCATTGTCCACAGAATCCAGATCAATTGATGGAACTGTTTTTTCAGGTTTAATTATTTGTATTTGGGCATGACGTTCAAATATTTCACATAAAGCCTGAAGCATTGCCTCTTCGATGGTATTTCCTGCCGCTATTCCGTTAGAAGCGTGAATATATGCAACAAAATTGATTGGAATTTTTACTGTCTTTTCATGAACTATTGAAAAACCATCAACCCAATGTTTGGCCATGTGGCTGTTTTTGATATGCTCAATGTCCTTATCTGTTAAATGACTTTCGTTTGCCAGCAGTTCTTCTATTTTTAGAACGTTTTCTTCCAAATCATCCTGATGGGCATGTACATATCCCTCTATCCATTCAAAATTAAGAAACCCGTTGGTTTCCTTATTATAAAGCGCCGGTATGTTAAACCTCACCCGTTCTTCAAAGACCGGATAGAACAGCCCCGCGCTGAAACGTTCAGCCAGTTCTGCGTATGCGCTGGCCTCCGCAAGCTCCGGGGTAATGCCTTTTCCACTACAGACTATCCTTATAGAATCAATCCATATCCGTCCCCAGTAAATGTTGTCCGAGACGCTAAAGGCAGAGTATTCAACATCAAGATTCAATTTTCGTAGCCCGTCCTTTATTCTGCTAATCGTATTGGCCGGAAGATCACACTTGCCATACCTGTTTCTGATGCAATTTTTAAATTCCATTAAAGCTGTTACTCCTAACCTGGCTGAACCGGGGCTAATAAAAATCGATCTGGTGATTGTACAATGGAGACCTTTGCAAAACTATCTTTATTTGTCATTTCGACCCCCTTCGCTTCTGGCATTCCGAGCGAAGCGAGGAATCTTAGTATTTACGCTCAGGGCAGGCTCCGGGAGAAATCTTAACGGACTTGAATCATTAAGATTTTTCGTCGTTAACACTCCTCGAAATGACAAAATTCAAAGGTCTCACAATGCTGGTTTATACCACATTAATTATTAAATACACAAGATATAAACGACGTAAAGTTCAAGACCAATTTACCGGTGGCAACATCACATCTGATTGAATATGCACTATATTAAATCTTCAGAACTGCAAGAAGATTCTTGACAGAAATCAAAATTGTTAATATAAAACGTGGGATATTTAGGGTTCGGCAAAAAATAAGTTCGCAATTTCAGGTGTTGAGGCGCTCGGCTGACAAGGCGCGAAAAAGCATGAATATCAAGCATATTCAGAATTTTCGCAACGCAGTCAGGCGGGATGCATCGGCGTCTGAAATGTGAAGTTATTTTTTGTCGAGCCCTTAGTAACAGTTAACGGTTGCCGGTTCACAGTTCACAGTTTTTTCGATGAACTATACTTTGCATGGTTATAAACTGCGTTTTTTATTAGGACAGTTAAAAAAATTTATTATGTTCCAAAGCGTTCGATAGGGTTCGCACAAAAATAAGTTGGCAATTTTAAGTGTTGAGGCGCCAGACTGGCAAGGCGCGAAAGTGCAGGAATATCAAACATATTTCGAGCTTTCGCAACGCAGCCAGGCTGGATGCATCGGCGCTTAAAATGCCAAGTTATTTTTGTGCGAGCCCTTAACCAAGAGGTTAGAATTTTTAACATGAAACAGGAGGTAAGCAAATGGCAGATTTTTACATTAATATTTTTTTAGATGATGAAAAACTAAAAAAGATTGAAGAAGCAGGATTGTCCGGTGAGGTTAAGGAAATAGACGGCAAAAAGGCGATTCAGGTTGAAGTCTCAAAAAAAGAGCAAAAAAAGCTCGTAAAGGGGTTTCCGGATTTAACCTTTGACGATTCAAATGCCTGTGTGCTTCCTGAACAAGGAGAAAACATCTTGCTGAATATCATACTTGATATGAAGTTGTTAGATGTAATGAAAGTGGCGATTATAAAGCTTTACAACCCTCTTGCAGGCAGGAGTGTTGAAGGAAGGGGCACTGCCGGCAGATAATATTCGCCGTTATTTAAAAAGCTTTTTCCTGGTAGCGAAAGGGGGTGTTTTGCAAAGGCCTCACCTTTTTGATTAATCATAAGGAGGTGCTATGTGTAAAGGATGTTTTACAGCGCTTGTTACACCATTTAATAAGGATGATAGTGTTGATTATGAAGGCCTGGGACAACTTGCGGATTTCCAGATAAAAAACGGAATAACCGGAATCCTGGCAGTCGGCACCACAGGTGAAAGCCCGACTTTGACATGGGATGAACATAACAAAGTCATTGAAAATGTGACGAAAAAAACACGGGGAAAATGTGTCTGCATAGCTGGAACCGGAAGCAATAATACCAATGAGACACTTGAATCATCAAAGCATGCTGTTGATGCCGGAGTTGAAGCTTTATTGCTTGTAGATCCATATTATAATGGACCGAGTTCTCTTGAAATCCGCAGGGAATATGTTGCGCCTGCTGCGCGCGCCTTTCCCGACGCGCAGATTATCCCTTATGTAATTCCCGGCAGGACCGGCGCACAGTTACTCCCGGAAGATATTGCAATTCTTAACAGAGATTTTGATAATGTTAACATGGTAAAAGAGGCTACCGGAAATATTGAAAACATGAAGCGCACAAGAGCCTGTTGCGGAGCGGATTTTACCATACTTTCCGGTGATGACAGCCTGACCTTTGAAATGATGACAGACCCGGAAATAATGGCATCAGGTGTTATTTCTGTTGCTTCAAATGTTGCTCCCGGACCTGTTACAGAAATGGTCAAGCTGCTTGAGCAGGGGAATCAGGCTGAAGCTAAAAAGATATTATCCGCCCTTGGACCTCTTTTCGGGCTTGTAACAATTAAAACAAAGGAAAAAACACCTTATGGAGAGGTTGTATGCAGGGCCAGAAATCCGCTGGGCATCAAGACTCTTATGTCAATTCTTGGCATGCCTTCCGGAGGGTGCAGGCAGCCTTTGGGTAAAATGACAGAAAATGGGCTGGAAAAGGTTTTGGAGGCAGCCCGGAAAGTACAGTCTGATAACCCGGAAATATTAAAGCCTGTCGCAGAATCTTTCGGGGTTGATATTGATGCCCGTTTAAGCAGCCTTTCAAGCAGGGAAGGGCTTTGTTATGATGAATATTAGAAAAAAATTGTGAAATGCATGATACCGGAAATTTACTTTTCCGGTATCATGAGGCCTTTGCAAAACGCCCATTTTTGCCTCCGCCAAAGCGCTCTGGCGGATCAGGCTCCAACTGCAAAACACACTCCTATTCTTTTTTTAATTTAAAGCTTCCCTCCTTTATCCGCGAAAATATTTATATTAAACTTTTTGGCAAAAACTTAAATCTTGATTTAAGCGTAAGTTTGCTATATTTCTAAAAATTAATAGCAAAGGTTCGGCAAAGAATTTATTTAACCCTTTTTTATATTCCGGTATGGCCGGGTCAGGATATTGTGATGAAGGAACTTTCCTGTTTTAAATTCCAGCAGGGACGTATTTTTATAGGTCGTCTTCCTCAAGGCGGCGATTTGATAAATTATATTGAGGAATTTTGCAAAAAAGCCTTGGTCCAGATGGCGACATTTTCAGTTATCGGCGCTGTTTCTTCTGCCACTATAGGCGCCTACGATCAAAAGCAACAGGTTTATGTCACCTTTAAAGAGGAAGCGCCGCTTGAAATCGTAAGCTGTATAGGCAATGTTTCGTTAAAGGACGGGAAACCATTTATTCATGCTCATATTCTACTTGCTGATGAACAGGGAAAAACAATCGGCGGGCATCTTTTTTCCGAAACTATTATTTATGCCGGAGAAATAAATCTGCAGGAATTAACAGGCAAACCAATGGAAAGAACCTATGATAGCAATACAGGGCTTATGCTCTGGAAATAAACCTTTGAAAAAAATCAGACAGGATAACAGGATAAACAAGATTAAGTCTCACTCTAACTATCCAGCAGAAATTTACAAACTCAAAAAGTAACCTGCCAACAACCTGATGTGGCGGGCAGTTAAATTTAAAACGGCTGACTGTTTGAGCATGTTAGTGAGCGTTAAGAAATAACGACGACCAAATAAAATT
>JAYENE010000583.1:0-1528 GCA_034721935.1 Thermodesulfobacteriota bacterium | reverse complement strand
AATAGAAGATCCTGATCCAAATCTGGTATAAAAACTTATCACATACCGATTTTCAAAATATTTGCTTATCTTTTGAATAAGAGGTCTGCGCAACTTGTAGCTCTGGGTGATTTCGCTTTGAACTGTATCCCACATCGTATTAGACATTTTTACCTTTTTGCCCTTCTTTATTCTGTAGAAAAAGTCAAGGAAAAATTCTTTTTTGCAAATCTTGTTTGATAGTATAAACAAACATATCTTGATTCGTCAAACATCCATTCTTTTTCTGAAATATTCCTGACCGTTTGCCCATATAACTTCAGTTTTTGTGTGGTTTCATCTTTTAAAGGAACGAAAATTCTCGATTCTGAGTTTTGATAATTTCATATCAATCAACCTCAACAAGTCATTTTATTTTTTCCCTGGCTGATATCACGGTAAACATTCAGCGCAGCCACACGAAACGGGTCAGGGCAGTTTGTTTCTTTTAAAATCAGAGAGTATTCTTCTGTTAGATTGTCCCTATCAACATCATCTATAAACTTAAGCTAATGTCCCGCAACCCTTCCCCGTCCCGCAACCCTTCCCAAATTATTAATAATGCCAATTTTGGCGAAATTAATAATTTGCTTTTCCAAGAGCGGGACATGGATTACATAGCCGGGCATTATAACATGGATCTTGCACTTGTCTGGGCCTTACGATTAGAAGGAAAGACGGATCATAAAAAATTCAAAGAACTTGGCTGGGGACTTCGCACATGGGATCAATGGTATTTTAACGAATGCGATGAACGATTCGGAGACGATTGGCCTGGAAGGATACCGGTTCAGCTCATTGCGCACACACTGTTCTTCTTCACAAAACCCGGCGATCTTGTTCTCGACCCAATGGCCGGCGGCGGCGTTGTCTCTGATGTATGCATGCTCTTTGAACGAAAATGTCAATCCTATGACATCTCCACAAGGGATAACCGGCCGGAAATCCAATACCACCACTGGGACATCCGGGATGGGGATTGGCCCATAAGCAAAAGGGTGGATCTGATCTTTTTTGACCCGCCATACTACATAAAAAGAAAAGGCAACCGAAGAAACCCCCTCAATCTCATCATACTCCAAAGAGAGCTACGAAAAATTTATTGAAAGCTTTTTCATTCTTGCCCACCGGAACACTAAAGAAACAACCAGGATGGTTTTCCTAAATGCTGATTGGCGCGATTTTGAATCCACATCCGCTTCAAAAGAGAACCCCGATAATTCAATCACAATATTTGATTACCATAGGGTTTTATCTAAAACAGGATGGAAAGTAACCCACCTGTCTGCGTGCGGCACGCACAGGCAGGTCGAATAGAGTGTCCCCTCACCTCTGAACGCCTGAGCGGAAACCAAGTGCAGAAAATGCAGGACAAACGTATTTTAGGAACCGTCGGAAGAACCCTGCTAATCGCAAAAAGATCATAACGAACCAGTGTCCACTCCCCGGTAACTATAATGACACTTGGAAAGCGAATATCTGGCATAACTTCAGAAGGTAACAACGTCCC
>JAYENE010000582.1:0-7076 GCA_034721935.1 Thermodesulfobacteriota bacterium | reverse complement strand
ATTATCTGACTCATAGAAAATTTTATTCAGTCGTCGTTCTTTCTTAACGCTCACTAACATGCTCAAACAGTCAGCCGTTTTAAATTTAACTGCCCGCCACATCAGGTTGTTAGCAAGTTATTTTTTTTGAGTTTGTAAATTTCTGAGAGCATTAAAAACTTGCTTTTGTGTTATTGAGATATTAGTTGTCAAGAATTCCCTGGTTTGTTATTCACAAAGAAATTATAGAATAATTTGGCTAATGGAAATAGACGAGATAAATAAAATTTTTTTGGCAGGAGGGTAGGCTTGCCCGGGTTAAAACATTTAAAAAAAAGGGGTAACACTTTAGCTTTTTGAAACCTAAGTTGAGCGATTTATTGCGAAGATATGTGCCGAGATCTTGATGCATAAGGGTTTGCGAAAACCACAGGCATACCCGTGGATATGTCGAGGATTTTCGCGAATCCTTGATGCGCAAGAGATTGGTGCAGATCGAGTAAAAAATCGCTCAATTTAGGTGAAAATAAATGCGCTTCAGGTATAATCAAATTTAAACCAGGAAAAACTCACGAATAAGAAATCGTAAAGAAAGAACTTGCCGTAACTATAAAGAAATAGTGGTAACTCAACCAAAGAATTAGACAAAAACGGCATTTTAAACCTGGTTCTTTCTTAACGATTTCTAATTCCTTCAAACAGTTTCCTGTTTTCAGAAATTTGAAAACTCATTATGAGATTAACCAGAGCCGGCAGACAATTAAATTTAAGAACGGCTGAAACTCACGCATAAGTGAGCGTAAAAAAAGAACTTAGAGCAATCCTTTTATAAAAAGCCTGCTAAACCCGACATTATCCGACTTATAGAAAATTGTATTTGGTCGTCGTTCTTTCTTAACGCTCACTAACACGCTCAAACAGTCAGCCGTTTTAAATTGAACTGCCCGCCGGCTCTGGTTGTCAACAGGTTGCTTTTGAGTTTTCAAATTTCTGGTTTTAAATCTGATCACACCCGAAGCTTGATTTCAGATGGTTTGTTGCATAACGCTAAAGTATTACAAAAAGGAAAAAAACATGCTTAAACTGACATCTATTGATCTAATAAAAGTAAAAATGGAAATGCTGATTATACCTGTTTGTGAGGATAAGGAAATCCATGACGATGCGACAATATCCTTGCTTATTAAAAAAGCAAAGCAGCTAAAAGAGTTTACAGGCAAAAAAGATGATGAAGTAATTTTTTATGATCTCGCTGAAATCAAAGCAACAAGGGTTATATTAATAGGGCTCGGCAAGCTGGAAAAAATCGATCCTGAAGCGTTGCGGGCATTTGCGGGCAAAGCAATAAAAAAATGCATGAAAATAAATCTTCCTGAAGCCCTTCTAACAGTTCCCTGCGCCAAAAATATAAAGATCGATATTTCATCAGCGCTTGAGGCCATGATGGAAGGGGCGTTTCTTGGAAATCATGTTTTTGACAAATATAAAAAGGAGAAAAAGCTTAAACCATTAAAGAGAATCGATCTTCTTGTAAAGCCTGATGACGCAAAAGAATACAGCGGGTTAGCAACACGTATCTCAACTGTTTGCGCTGGAACCATCCTGGCGAGAGAATGGGTCAGCGCCCCTTCTAATGACAAAAAACCTGAGCAGTTTACCAGATCGATTGCAACCCTTGCCGGAAAAGAAAAACTCAAAGTCAGCGTGCTTAATGAAAAAGAGCTGAAACAGAAAAAGTTTGGGGCTTTGCTTGCTGTTGGGGAAGGCAGTCACAGCAAGCCAAGGATGGTTGTTCTGGAATACAGTCCCAAAGGCGCTAAAAAAACCATCGCTCTTGTAGGCAAGGGGGTTACTTTTGATTCCGGAGGCATAAATTTAAAACCCACCGGCTCTCTCGAAGACATGAAGATAGACATGTCCGGCGGCGCAGCAGTTGCGGCTACCCTTATCACGGTTGCGAAGCTTAAATCAAAAGTTAAAGTCGTCGGGGTAATTCCGATTGTTGAAAACATGCCGTCAGGCAGCGCCTGCCGTCCCGGAGACATCGTAAAAAGCTATGACGGCAAAACAGTTGAAATCGGCAATACAGATGCTGAAGGCAGGCTGATATTGATAGATGCGCTTTCCTATTGTATAAAAAAATATAAACCGCATACCATTATTGATATAGCGACACTGACCGGAGCATGTGTCATAGCATTAGGAGAAAAAATCGCGGGAGCGCTCTCTTTTGATGATGAGCTGGTAAAAATCATAGAATCATCCGGCAAAAAAACTCATGAACGCTGCTGGAGCCTGCCCATGCCTGATGATTATAAAGAGCTTCTCAAGAGCGATTTAGCCGACATAAAGAATATAAGCAGCTCGCGCTGGGGCGGGGCTATTACAGCCGCTCTTTTCCTTTCGGAATTTGTCAAAGACGCCAGATGGGCTCATATCGATATCGCAGGACCGGCTTCTATCAAAAAGGGGCATGAATACTGCGGCGCAGGCGGCACCGGCTTTGGCGTGCGGCTTTTTTGTGATTTGCTGGATAAACTGTAAAAAATGTGTGACTACTCACGTAGTCAGGCTGAAGCTGTTTAGACTGAAGGCTGAAAGGGAGGTCAGAAGAGCACGATTGCCGTACTTTGGCGGGCGGGTCGCGAACTCAGGCGAGGCGGGCGGGTCTGATTCTTGCCCCAAACATGGATTCAAAATGCGCTTTTTCCTAACAGTCTTCAGCCTTCAGCCTATCCACCTGAGTAGTTACAAAAATGTTATGGTGTGTAACAGCAAGGAATGTTTGTTAACGATCTTAAAGAAATCACTGATCCTGATACCGGTCCTTTGGTTTCTATTATTTTTTCTGGTAAATAGTTACGCAGCAGAAGAACGCTTTCAGGACCACCGGGACGGAACAATTACCGACCGGCGCACCGGTCTCATGTGGTCAAAAAATGCTGATCCTGCTGCAGGTCCATTTAACTGGTTTCAGGCCTTTGACGCTGTTTCCGGGCTCAATGCAAAAAAATACTGCGGATATCAGGACTGGAGACTCCCGAATGTAAATGAACTTGCAAGCATTGTGGACAGGAGCGTATATGCGCCCGCCCTTCCCCGGGGTCATCCTTTTCTCAATATAAAAGTATGGTGCTGGACCAGCACAACCACAGCCGACTACAGCAATCATGCATGGCGTATATATTTTTTCCTTGGAAACATCGATTATGGCCATAAATATCATATGCTGAATCATGTCTGGCCTGTGCGCGCTTCAGATGACGGCGCGCTTCGCAGCAAAAAAGCCTGGAAGGAAAAACGTTTTCACGACAACGGGAATGGAACTGTTACAGATTCTCTTTCCGGTTTGATGTGGACAAAAAATGCAAACCTAACTAAAGGAAAAATTAAATGGCCTGAAGCAAGAGAAAAAATCAGACTGCTCAATGCCGAAAAGTATTCCGGCTACAATAACTGGCGGCTTCCCGGAGTTGATGACCTCAGGACCCTCATAGATTACAAAAACACAGATCCGGTCATCTGTGATCATCATCCTTTTATATATCTCAAATCAGGCATTTACTGGTCATCTGAGATAAATGTCCAGTCTCCCGATTATATATGGTGTGTTGATTTTAAAAACAGCAGGGTTGATTATTATAACAGGGTCAATCATGTACAGTATGTCTGGGCTGTAAGAAAGCCTGACTGATGAACATCGAACTTTGATGGTCTCGTAAAAAGTCGAAAAATACCGTTTTCCGTCATTCCGGCGAAAGCCGGGCACGTAGTGAAGCTTTAGCGCTATCCAGTCGTTTCAAGTAGTTATAGAGAATCTGGACTCCGGTTTTCACCGGAGTGACGACTTTTTAAGAGTTCATCAACTTTGAACATCGAATAATGAAATCGCTCCTGCCGCGACGGGCGCGAACACGGCGGGTGTTGGACGTTCGACCTGCCGCGACCGGGCGCGAGCACGGCGGGTGTTCGATGTTCATAGCTTTTTAGCTTGACGGCTACGTCCTTGGTATTGGATTGTAATCTGCAGAAAGCAAGATTGTACTGAACTTAAAAGCAAAAAGATGAAGAAAATCGCAAAGTAACTAACCTCTGAACCGTGAACCCTGAACTCTGAACCGTTATAGGATTTTTTTTATGCGCGCAGTTATATTTGCAAATGGTATTATAAAGCGCCTTCCTGAAGCCGGAGCTGTTGTTATGCCCGACGATCTGCTGATTGCCGCTGACGGCGGCGCAAGCCATCTTAAGGCTATGGGGATACTTCCTGGTGTATTAATAGGCGATCTTGATTCCATCCATTCCGACGATTTAAACGAGCTGCGGACGGCCGGCGCTGAAATTATTCAACACCCGACCGGAAAAGATCAAACCGATCTGGAACTGGCTCTTGAGCTGGCGGTTGACAGAGGAGCTGATGAAATCCTTGTGTTCGGGGCGCTGGGCGCGCGCTGGGATATGTCTATAGCCAATATTCTGCTGCCGGCAGAACAGAAGCTGTCCAGTGCAACTATCCGCATTATAGATGGACATCATGAAATCATGCTGCTGCAAGAGGAAAAAGAGATGACATTCCATGGGAAAAAAGGGGATATCCTCTCTCTGATTCCTCTTGGCCGGGATGCGCTGGGCATAACCACTATTGGACTGGAATATCCCCTGAAGGATGATGTATTGAGATTGGGCTCAAGCCGTGGGATCAGTAACGTGCTTATCAGAAATTCAGCCACAGTATTTCTAAAACAGGGCCTGCTGCTCTGCGTTCATATTCAAACTCAATAAATAGAAACACTATCTGACAACCTGTGAAAATGTTGACGAAATCACCAGGAGAATCTCGGCGGCCCTCCGTCCGTAAAATCGCAGAATTATGTCCTTGCAAAAACAGAAAAGCATTCCGCTTCCACAAGAATTAGAACGCCGTATCCTTCACGGGTTGGCCTGCGAATGGGAAACAGCTCTATGGGTTTTGGAGTCGGCTCACAGAAAATTGATGCGCAGACCCCTATTCAGTCTCAAAGAGATGATAAACAGACTTGGATACTGGTCTAGTGAAAGACGTGAGATCTGTCTCAGCCGGAACCTTGTGCTTAACCATCCCTGGGACGCTGTGCGTGAGGTTCTCCGGCATGAAATTGCTCATCAGTTTGCAAACGAGGCTTTAAGCGCCGATGGTGAGCCGCCACACGGCCCAAAGTTCCTTGCGGCCTGTAAGCTTCTCCGGGCAAATCCAAAGGCCTCAGGGAATTACAGTTCGATTCATGAACGGATTCTTCATGAAGCGCCGAGTCCCGAAGACAAGATTATGCTTCGGGTCAAGAAGCTTATGGCCCTGGCGGAAAGTCAAAACCGGCATGAAGCTGAACTGGCCATGGCTAAGGCCCATGAGATAGTCGCCAAATACAATGTGGATCTCATAGCCCGCAACGAAAACCGGAATTTTGTAAGCGTTTTTGTCGGCAAGCCCGCTTTACGTCATTTCCGGATAGATTATCACCTTGCCCACTTAATACAGGACTTTTATTTTGTATATGGACTGTGGGTGTCTGCCTACGTGCTGGAAAAAGGAAAAATGGGGCGCGTACTGGAGATCAGCGGGACAGTGCAAAATACAAAAATAGCGTGCTATGTCCACGACTTTGTTCAGCAGTTTATTCATTGTCAGTGGCATCAATACAATCATGATAAGAAATTGAATCACTATCGCAAGATTGATTTTGCAGTCGGTATCATAGAAGGGTTTCGCTCCAAACTGAAATTACAAAGCAAAGGGGAGAAAAAAATCACAGCTAAACAGGCGCTCATCAAAGTTGCAGACCCTCTGCTCATGGAATATGCCGCTCATAAATATCCCCACACTACCACGTTCAAAGGAAAAATTTCAAGTCAGGATGACAATGTATTAAGAGACGGAATAAAGGTTGGTAGAAAACTGGTTATTTTTAAAGGAATTAATGATACTGTTACAAGCAGAATCTTTCTGATAGAAAACAGGAAAGCTAAAGGTCTGCCATGAAGACTCCCCCTGTTCCAACCCATTTGAAAGTGTACGTGAGAGCGTTCTTGAAAATCTCGAAGCCCGATTTGAGGTTGTGCCACGTTCTGTTATCAAGGGAATTAATGCAATCGAAGAGTTGTCTCTGTTGAAGATTCTACAACACTCACCTATTCCTGCAAAATTCGGGATAATACCCGTAGAGACAATCTGAGCCTTGACTATGTTGAACTATTCCCGTATTTTGTTTTTATAAGCCTTGGACAAAGAGAATAAGATCGCTGAGATCTTAGTTATCGTGATTTGAGGAATAACCTGTTGACATCTGGCCTCTATTCTTTTCTCCATTTTGTTACAGATAGGCCATGAGGAGGCGAACGAGGGATGAAAGAACAACAAGAGTTCGATTTGGAGAAAATGGACAGTTGGTATGCGGCCCATTTCGAAGAGTTGGTGCGAGAATACGCCTGTAAGGCCATAGCCGTGGTAGAAGGCAAGGTAGTCGCTGTGGCTGATACTGAGAAGGAAGCGGACCAGTTGGCGAGAGAGCTGTACCCTGGCGCCACTGCTCTCGTCTTGTCTATCCCAATGGAAGAGGAACTTGTATGTCTACTGTAACATACCGCTACAAACGATTGGAAAATTTGGAAGTTCCAATTATCACTTTGGCCATACGGTATGGAGAAAGGTGGTATCCGTCAGAGGCGTATGTTGACAGCGGCGCTACATACAGCGTGTTTACCGCTCAAGTGGCCAACCGGCTTGGATTGGCCTATCGCACTGGGCGCAAGGTGTATGTTCAGGTTGGGGATGGCGGATTCATCCCCGTGTATCTTCATGACCTTGAGATCCAAATCGGCAAGCATCGCCTCACGGCTCCGTTGGGCTTTTCTGACAAGCTTGGAATCAGGTTCAACTTGCTTGGACGGACAGGAATCTTCGGCTATTTCACTACTCGAAAATTTTTCAGGAACGAAATGAATCATTTCACTTTTCTGAGCTTTTAGTTTTTCAGGTAATTCTTTTCTTTCTCTTGAAACATTATTTCTTCTTGGCAATCGAGAAAAACCTTTTTGTTTGAGTATGTAGTCAATATAGCTTT
>JAYENE010000581.1:0-1540 GCA_034721935.1 Thermodesulfobacteriota bacterium | reverse complement strand
GTCAAAGCAACCTGTCGCGCTCCAAATTCCAAAGAAAACGAGCCGACTTTCACAATGTACACAAAACCAAATCTAAAGCAGCAAAAAGCGCTCGGCCTACTCCAAACAATAAAAGTGTAGTCAGTAACGTCACACCTGTAAATACGCAAACTACATGATATTGCTAAACAATTGCGCCTTTCCTGAAAGGGAACTTCAGTTTAGAGAATATCCGAATTTATTGAGATGTTACCTTGGGAGACAATAAATCCTTTCGATAAATCAGTATTTACCAGTTTTGCCAATTCTGACATTTTTGACATTTTTGGCAAATAGTTTGATAACTCGGTATTTGGCTGATTTGCCAGTGATGGCATTTTTGCTAAATGCGTAAATATGGCATAGAACACGATCCATATTATTCCAAGCGCCCGCCATCAAAAACAAATTAAAAGATGAACGTTCAACACCCGCCTGCCATGCATTACAAACGATGGTGATATGATCATTGTCACATGGCCGAGGCGCAACGCAGGCGCTTGCGCCGCGTGGACACAAGGATATTCTACCAAGACTACTCAAAGGCATTGCGGGCAGGTCGAACGTCAAATGGCGAATAATGATTTCACCCCACTATTTAAATTTTTAAAATCGAATAAAGAAAGCATAATTTTATAATTTCCTATACAATTAAAAACACATTCAGAAAATGACACACTCCCTTAATACCGGCTTTTTGTCGGAAATTATATTGGACTTGAAAATAATCATGTATCATGTCCCTGGAATTCCCCTTTAATGTTTTAGTAACCGTTCAATGTAGCGTCCCGCACGACGCGCTTAACGCTTTTAAACGGTATATTCATTATTTCTCTCTTGAGTATTGAGCCTTAATAAATCCAAAAAAAAAGAATTTAATAAACCAGAAAAAATATATGTTTGCGATTCCGCAAAAGACCAAGAATAAAATGAGAAACGCATAAAATTGTGGGCGTCCCGCTGTACACTCGAAGGACAGCGAAGCATATTTAACCGAGGTCCAAATAAAATAAAAAAAGATGAAGTTGCGCACACCCCGCACGAACGTCCCGTAAATGATGAAGGGCATCAGCAAAAAGTGAAAATCAAGGGTTATGATGGGGAATTAGACGATGTGGGATAAGAAATTAGACAACAAAGATGATTATCCGCAACAAAGTATCGATATAGTATTGATGAATTCTTAAAAAATCTCAAAAACGTCATGCCGGACCCCGTATCCGGTACGGGGCAGGCCCGATCCGGCATCCAGAACATATTGAAATTACTGGATTCCGGCTTTCGCCGGAATGACAAAAAATGGTGTTTTCCGACTTTTTACGAGTTCATCAGTATTAGTAAGCTCAAAAAATTAGACTGGACGGAAGCATTGATAATACCTAAATTGAGCGATTTTTTACTCGATCTGCACCAATCTCTTGCGCATCAAGGATTCGCGAAAATCCTCGACATATCCACGGGTATGCCTGTGGTTTTCGCAAACCCTTATGCATCAAGATCTCAGCACATATCTTCGCAATAA
>JAYENE010000580.1:0-7091 GCA_034721935.1 Thermodesulfobacteriota bacterium | reverse complement strand
GCAAGCTTTTTATAAAAGGATTGCTCTAAGTTATTTCTTTACGCTCACTTATGTGCGAGTTTCAGCCGTTCTTAAATTTAATTGTCCGCTGCCTCAGGTTGACCAGATTATGAGTTTGTAAATTTCTAATTATACATAAACTATGCATTGTATTCGGTTATTCTTTGCTCCAATTTTTTAGATTCTTGCATCTAAGCTTTTCAGAGCTATAATTATTTTTTTAGGGTGTCTTTTTGTCGAGTAAAATCCTTGCATGTCGGACATAAATATGCTAAGAAAAGTTAGTTTTGCCAATTATTGGCCATTTTACCCTCAAATACGGGCTATTTGAGCAATTTTGTTAGCCATATCCATGAGACTATATTTGAATCACAGATGACTAACCGACAAAATAAAATCCTAATTAATATTGGGATCGATCTGCTTGACTATTTTAAAAATCCTGTCTCCCATAGGCAAAAACAGTATGAGGTAATCCGTGCCATCGCTATTGGCGGAGAATCAATAGAAGACGCTGCGAAACGATACGGATACAAGGCCAGCTCCGTCTATTCCCTGCTCAGAGATGCCAGGGCAGGGAAAATTGAACTTTTCCCTGCCGTTAAAAAAGGACCCCAACAAAAACGGACAAAACCTGACGTATGTGACAAAATCATTAAGTACAGGAAAATGAGGTTATCTGCTTCTGATATTCAAGAACGTCTTGCCAGGGAGGCTAACAAAATCACTTCACGAACAGTTGAGCGTATCCTTAAAAATGCGGGTTATGGAAAATTAAAACGCAGAACCAATAAGGAATTAGGCATAACTGTAAAAAACAAAATTATACCTTAACCGATCAGAACATCTCGATTTCTCAGAACTCGAACCTTTTAATATTGACTGCCCCTCCGCTTGATTAGGGTGTTATTTTGACGCTTGTACCTACTGTGAAAATTGGTGTTAATGTTTGGATTATTATTCCTTACCAGCAACACCGGCTTGTTCAAAAGTAAGCATGTCTGTAAAAATGCGCGCGGCGCCTTCAATTATACACATGGCAAGCGCGCCGCCAGTGCCTTCTCCAAGGCGCATGCCAAGATCGAGAATCGGTTCAAGCCCGAGATGCTCCAGCATTAACCTGTGGCCGGTTTCTTCGGAGCAGTGACCGGCAAAAAGATAATCTGTTACAAAGGGACAAAGCGCATGGGCAACAAGCGCTCCGGCTGTTGAGATAAAACCATCTATTACTACAGGTCGTTTATAATATGCACCTGCCAGGACGCATCCGGCAATACCGCCGATCTCGAAACCGCCGAGTTTGGAAAGAACATCAAGGCCATCTTCCCTGTTTGGCTGGTTTACCTCGATTCCTTTGCGGACAGCTTCCTGTTTTCTGAAAAGGCCTTTATCATCCACACCTGTCCCGCGGCCAACCATCGCTTCAACAGTTTTACCTGTGATAACCGCGCCAATGGCCGCAGAAGGGGTAGTATTTCCTATTCCCATATCACCTGTGCCAAGAATTTGTATTCCTTTATTGAAAAGACCGGCAGCAAGTTGAAACCCCTTTAATATTGATTTTTTCGCCTCTTCACGGGTCATGGCCGATCCCTGGGAAAGGTTGGCCGTGCCTTTTGCCACCTTTTGTATAAAAAGATGATCCCCTCCATTCAGTGCGGCAGGATCAAGGTCGGAAACAATGCCCATATCAACCACAAAAACATCTGCATTGACCTGCCCTGCGAGAATATTGATGCCTGCGCCGTTGTTTAAAAAAGTTTTTATCATTTCACCTGTTACTTCCTGGGGAAAAGCGCTTACCCCCTCTTTTATCACGCCATGGTCTCCGGCCATAACCAAAAATGCTTTGCGCTCTATCAAAGGTTCAAGAGTTTTTTGGATACCGCATAACTGCTCAGAAATCTCATGGAGCCGGCCAAGCGCTCTTGGAGGCATTACCAGTTGAGCTGTTCTTTCACGCGCCTTTTCAATCCATTTCTCATCCACAAGCTCAATGCCCTGCACTATCTTATCCAGACTAATCTCTTTAACAACCATTTTCTCTCAATCTCCCAACTGTTTTATAAGTAAAAATTGTAATAAATTTTCTTTGCGCTTGCCTGTGCGTATCCGCACGCTGGAATTATTACGATTTGTTAGATGGTATCTGTAATCGGGATATCCTTTAATTTGATTTGTAATTGGGCACAATATTGCCAGATCTACTTTCTCAACCACCGACTAAAGCATGCATCTTTTCAAGAAGAGGAGTCAAGGTTGACTCGTTATTAGCTGAAACAGCTATCCCGTCAAGCTGCCTGATCTGCCTGTTTATGATGTCTTTGTCAACAAGATCCTGTTTGTTTAAAACACGAATTAAAGGAATATTATTTAAATTAAGGTCGCCTAAAATTTTTTCAACAGATTCAATATGATCTTTAAAACGTGCATTGCCGATATCTATGATATGGAGAAGAATATCCGCACTTTCAAGCTCTTCGAATGTCGCACGAAAAGCGACCATAAGCTCTTTGGGGAGGTTTTTAATAAAGCCGACAGTATCGGTTATGATCACCTCAACATCTTTCGGAAACTTCAAACGCCTGCTCGAAGGGTCTAAAGTGGCAAAAAGACGATCTTCAACGCGCACACGGCTCTTTGTAAGGGTATTAAGAAGGGTCGATTTGCCGGCATTGGTATATCCGATTATTGAAATAACCGGAAGGTCTTTTTTCTGTCTCCTTGCTTTTTGCTGCTTGCGTTGCTTCTTTACAAGAAGGAGATCTTTTTCCAGACGCGTAATCCTGTCGCGTACACGCCTCCTGTGTATCTCAAGCTTTGTCTCGCCGGGTCCTCGTCCGCCAATCCCGCCGGTTAAACGCGACATGGCAGTGTTCTTTGCTATAAGTCGCGGAAGCAGATACTTTAGCTGGGCAAGTTCAACCTGAAGTTTTCCTTCCCTTGTTTGAGCCCGTTGAGCAAAAATATCGAGAATTAACTGTGTCCTGTCGATAATCTTAATATCTATTTTATCCGAAATTGAACGCATCTGGGATGGATTCAATTCCTGATCAAAAATAATAAGCGTCGCTCCATTCTTGAGAATTAAAATAGTTATGTCCTGAAGTTTTCCAGGCCCTATAAGGAATCTTGAATCAACCCTCCTGCGCTGTTGAAGTACGGTGGCTGCCACATCTATACCGCTGGATAGAGCCAGTTCGTTGAGCTCTGCCAGGGAATCCATAGCTATGCGCCTGGGAGCGGTTGTAACACTTATCAGTATAGCCCTTTCCTTTCCTGAACCTGCCTTATATAAATGCCGGGCATGAGCGAGTTCTGTTTCAACGGCCTTGATAAGCTCAAGACAGCCTATGTCAAGCTGGCCGGGATTCAGGGGAGCAAGTATCCTGTATTGTTCTCCTTTTTGACTTGCAGGTAGTATATGTCCGACATGAACCTGATTAGGCCGGCCATCTGTTGTTATCGTAATCGCGGCAATCATGTCCAGCCTCAAAAGGACGAGGTCTGTGAAATCATCTTTTGTCAGGGGTTCGTTTTTCAGGTGTGTATGTATACATCTAAGTCCCTTAAGACGGCCTGGAGCAGCTCTATATTCACTTATGTCAGGAATTACTATCCCTTGATAATTACCTGCAATTACATATGCTATTTTTCCAGGACGGTTTACAAGAAGACCTATCTGGCGACGTATCTCATGGGAAAGTTTGCTTATTTCGCGGGCAATCTCAAATGTAACGACAAATTCGGTTGGTATGCGGCGACGATAAAGATTTTCAAGCCTGCGAATCTGGCTTGCCTTTAGTCCGCCGGTGTTTCCGAAAAGCCTCTTCATGAATCCATCATATCATGGTCATCTTCTGATGCTGGATTTTCAAACCTGGTATAAGAGGTTAAAAAGGTTAAAGGGACCCACCCGATAGGGCCGTTTCTCTGCTTGGAAATAATTATTTCCGCTTTACCCTTGTTAGGATTATCTTCATCCTTGTTATACAATTCGTCCCTGTAAATAAAGGCAACAACGTCCGCATCCTGTTCAAGTGCGCCTGACTCCCTTAAATCGGAAAGCTGCGGACGTTTGTCGCTTCGTTCCTCCAGCTTTCTGTTAAGCTGAGAAAGAGCCAGCACAGGCACGTCCACCTCTTTTGCCAGCGCCTTTAATGATCGCGATATCTCTGAAATTTCAAGGTCCCTGCGCTCGCTTGAAGATCTACCCCTCATGAGCTGCAGGTAATCGATGATAACCAGACCAAGCCCTTTGTCCATCTTTAATCTGCGCGCCTTGGCTCTTATCGAAGTGATCAAAATATCGGGCGAATCATCTATGTAAATCGGCGCTTCAGACAGGATACCCGCGGCCTCTGTCAGCATGTTCCAGTCATCCCTGCTGAAAAAACCGCTCCTTATACGCTGCGAATCGATCCTTGCCTCAGCACAGAGCAAACGCATGGAAAGCTGTTCCTTAGACATCTCAAGCGAAAATATCGCAACAGGAATATTTGCATTTACTGCGGCATTCCTCGCAATATTCAGCGCTAAAGAGGTTTTTCCCATACTTGGACGCGCGGCGATGATTATAAGATCCGATTTCTGCAAACCCGATGTTAGATTGTCAAAACGCGTAAAACCTGTCGCAACGCCGGTCAGTAAACTCTTGTTCCCCTCGCGCTCTTCAAGGGTGTCAATATTCTTGCTGATAAGTTTGCCGATCGGATAAAATGCCTGTTTATTCTTATTTTCCGATATTTCAAAAATGGATCTTTCAGCAAAGTCTATTAGTTCATCAACATCGCCACGATCTTCAAAACATTGCCTGGCGATTTCATTTGTCTTTTCAATAAGACGTCTTAAAGATGCCTTGTCATGGACTATCCTGGCATAATGTTGTGCATTCACAGCAAGGGGAACAGTATCCACCACACTGGCAAGATATGTAGCTCCTCCGATTTCTTCGAGACAATTCTGCTGGTTGAGAATATTGGCAAGTGTCACAAGGTCAATAGGTTCACTCTTTGAAAAAAGATCAATCATTGCTGAAAAGATCTTGTTATGAGACGACCTGTAGAAATCCTCGGGAGAAAGAATCTCAACAACATCAAGAAATGCGTTGTTATCTATCAGAATTGCGCTGAGTATCGATTCTTCGGCCTCAAGATTCTGTGGAGGAACTTTATAAAGAAAAGGATTTTTTTCGCTTTGAAAGCGTGTATTAGCCATATTCATAATTTAGGAATTGCGAATTTAGGAATTTAGGAATTGAAGGTGTATTCTACTGATTTTAATCCCTCAATCCCTTAATTTCTTCACCCGCTATTTCAACCGTTATCTCAGGCTCAACCCCTTTGTATACACGGACAGGCACTTTGTAGGCGCCTGTATGTTTAATAGGCCCTTTGAGCAATATCATCCTTTTTTCAACTTCAATATCCTGATTCGCAAGCGCGTTAATAATATCGCTCGAAGAAACAGAACCGTACAGGCGATCCCCTTCGCTAACCTTTGCGATTATCTTACATACAACATTTTCAAGCCGTTTGGCCATCTCTTCGGCAAACCCCTTTTCCTTTGCAATCTGCAATTCAAATTTAGCCTTTTGCGTCTCCAGCATTTTGCGATTTTGAGAAGTTGCCGTCACAGCCTTTTTCTGCGGCAAAAGATAGTTTCGGGCATAACCGTCTGCCACTGTTACCTTGCTGCCGATTATTCCTAACGACTCTATTGTTTCCTTTAAAATTAATTTCATATCCTACCCCTGCTAATACCTTTAATAAATTCCATAAAAAACTTGTAATACTTTAGCGTTGTGCAACAAACTACTAAAACTCGTAACCGTTCACGTTTGTCGGTTCACAGTTCACAGTTTTTTCAATGAACTCTGCAACGATTGAAGCATTGAGTACCCTATAATTCTCCTCTACCTTCAGTTTTTTCAACTGTGAACAGTTGCTCAACTTTTTTGCTTGATTCCCAATTTTCTGTAATTCAACCAAATATCGGAAAAACCAAGGCCTATAATAATAAGCGCTATAACCTGCTGAATTGCAATAAGACTGTATAAAAAAAACTTTAATATAGATGGAAGCCGCTTTTTTTCAAAAAAGAACGAAACAATGGCCATGCCCTGAAAAAAATATATAGCCATCAGAATGATCAGCCCGTTTAAGCCAACCATCTTTATGCCTCTTTCAGGCAAAATCAGCATCAGCCCACATCCTATGGCGCCCCAAACAAAAGAGTCGGGGACTTTCCATAAATTCAGAGAACCAAAATCAGGATAAAAAAGACCTCTGGCTTTTAGGATCGGTTTTGCGATAAGCAGAATTGCCCATGCCAGAAAAAAGCTTGAAGCCACTACCATGGCAGGTATGATTCTCAATAGAACATACTGTATATATTCAAGTGAGTTTGAAAAAATGCGGATGTTTTCCTCAGGCGCCCCCATCTTTTCACACAAAGCAATTGTCAGGTTTAGATTCTTGGCTAAATATTCCGATATAAGGGCAATAATCCCGGTATCAGAAATATTGCTGTAAAAAAATAAACCAAAAACCCCTGCAGACAATACTAAAGCGCATGCATATAAAATCGTCTTTTCAATAGAAAGGTTAAATTCAATAAGCTCACTTAGAACAAAACCAAACAGTAACAGTTCTGTAAAGAAAAATATGTCGATCGATATCGTGCCGACCATGAAAATTATCATAATGATTGACGCGACAAGCACTATGGCTCCGGTTGTTCTGCCAAGCTTTGAACGATAAAAAAAAATCGGCAGGGGAATAAACAAAAAACAAACTGAACCTATGACCGGCAAGTAAATCGATGCTGCAAAGATAAGCGTTGTGATCGCAATTCCTTTTGCTATATCGATCGAGATATTCCCTTGAATTGTTTGAGACACTATCCCTTTCTCCTTTGAGACAGACTTAAACCTAAGTTGAGCGATTTATTGCGAAGATATGTACCGAGATCTTGATGCATAAGGGTTTGCGAAAACCACAGGCATACCCGTGGATATGTCGAGGATTTTCGCAAATCCTTGATGCGCAAGAGATTGGTGCAGATCGAGTAAAAAATCGCTCAATTTAGGT
>JAYENE010000579.1:0-24280 GCA_034721935.1 Thermodesulfobacteriota bacterium | reverse complement strand
TTTTTATAAAAGGATTGCTCTAAGTTATTTCTTTACGCTCACTTATGTGCGAGTTTCAGCCGTTCTTAAATTTAATTGTCCGCTGCCTCAGGTTGACCAGATAATGAGTTTGTAAATTTCTGGTTAACTGTTTGATTAAAGCTATTATAGATGTATGCAGATGAATTGATACTTGACATGGCCATTTATAAAGCTGGATGCGCAAGAATTCAGACTAAAAAGTGGTATCAATTCACTTGCATACATCTATAGCTATTAGCTAAAGGCTAACTGCCCCGCCCGCCTCGCCTGAGTACAAGCGCCTGAATTTCACATATCTGGTTACGGCGAGTGCGATGGCGGGCAGGTAAAAGCTAAAAGCTAACATACATAGCAGTTAGCCTGGCGCTCCAAGAAAAACAACCCTGAACCTCTGAACCGTGAACCTGTGAACGGTTACATAATGAGTCAGGGCTCTTCAACCGTGAACCGTGAACCTTGAACCGCTCAACCCAGTTTATTATTATCTGTTAATTTCCGGTGGTTGTTTATGTGAAAAAACAGCAATCAGTTTGTTAAACAATCTATTCCATTTTTTATAGGTAAAATTATAAAATTGAATAATAAACGGCCCTGTACATATTGCCCATACAACCTGCATTACAACACTATTTATGGCAGATAAAGAAAATTGCATAGCCGGCTCCAGCATGGCAAAAATTCCAAATAATATTACATTTTCTATTAATACGGCTGCCGCAACAACAAAAGGCAAAAGAATATAATTGCTCACATGAAAAAATTTTATGAGCTGTCTCACACCGATAAACAGCCAGAGATATGCTGTTAAATAGAGTCCGAAAGGGCCTCCGGAAAGGCTATCCATTACTGATCCTGCAATAAGGGCAACAGGTATGCCTTCACGAACACTGAAAAAAAGACCCATATAAACAATATAAAGGACTAACAGGTCATAAAATGTATTGGATAAGGAAAGACAGGGCAAAATTGTTGTCTGAAAGATTATTAGACATAAGCAGGCGAAAATGTGAAAGCAATAGCTCATTGGTCGCTCACATCTGATGTCAACTTGGCATTCAATACAACTAAAACCTCTTCCAGTTTTTCAAAATCAACGTAAGGTGTGACTATTATTTCCTGAAAGATACCAAAATTACGCTTAATAACATCTGAAACCTTCCCGATGCGCAGTCCTTTTGGGAAAACAGTGTCCAGCCCGGACGAAACAATAGTATCTCCGACCTTGATATCATGTTTGCGCAGGGCATATACAAAA
This sequence comes from Thermodesulfobacteriota bacterium, assembly GCA_034721935.1. GTDB lineage: Bacteria > Desulfobacterota > Desulfobacteria > Desulfobacterales > ETH-SRB1 > Desulfaltia. The sequence goes on along the minus strand of JAYENE010000579.1, from coordinate 23,004 downwards.
AAGCATTGACCGGTCGAACCCCCTTTTATAATCCCGCGCGCCCTGGTCCTTTGCGCCAAAGCATCAACCGCGCTAATCTGATCAATAATAAGAAGCACCTTGGAAGAATGGAGTGAAACATCAATAACCTGACCCGCAATTCCTTCAGGCACCAATACAGGCAATCCTTTTTCTATGCCATCCAATTTACCCTTGTCTATGATTATGGTTTTAAACCAGGGAGAGGGGTCCTTGCCGATTACTTCGGCAACAAGCGCCTGGCCGGCCATGTTTTTTCGGAAATTCAATAACTTTCGGAGCCGGAAGTTGAAAATCTCAATCTCATTAAACCGGTTATTTTTTTCAATAGCGCGACTTAAAGCTTTCTTAAGCTTATCGTTCTCCTGTTTTACTGCAATGAGACAAAAATAGTGACTCCAGATATCTCTTATAAAAGAAATCGAACTGGTAGTAATTTTTTGAAAAGGGGCAATAAAGGAAATGGCGATCTGCCCGGGTCCATGAGTATGATAGCGGCGACTTGTAACAGAAAGGGCTATCAGATTAACAGCGATCAGAACAATTACACCAATAATCATTACAATCTTTTTTGAGAACATGAAATTATATAATCATAACCTGTCTTAATATTTTAATGCTATCAATGGCTTTGCCTGAACCGAGAGCCACAGTTAATAATGGATCATCGGTTATTGTTATCGGAAGGCCTGTTTCTTCCCTGAGAAGTTTGTCTAAGTTTTTTAACAGGGCTCCGCCGCCTGTTAATACAATTCCCCGATCAACAATATCTGCAGCCAACTCCGGGGGAGTCTGCTCCAGGGCAATTTTTATCGTCTCCACAATCGCATCGATCTGCTCAGAAATCGCTACCCTAACCTCTTCTGAATCAATCGACAGAATTTTAGGAATTCCAGAAGCAAGGTCTCTGCCTTTAACCTCTATTGTTTCCAGATTCTGTGTGTCAGGATATGCATTCCCGATAGTGGTTTTAATTATCTCCGCTGTTCTTTCGCCAATCAAGAGATTATACTTCCTCTTTATATACTGGATAATCGAAGCATCCATCTTATCGCCGGCTGTCCTGATCGATCTGCTGTAAACAATTCCTGCAAGAGAAATCACAGCGACTTCCGTTGTGCCGCCGCCCATATCAACGACCATATTGCACGTCGGTTCAGTAACAGGAAGGCCCGCGCCTATTGCGGCCGCCATGGGCTCTTCAATAAGAAATACCTCGCGGGCTCCTGCTGATTCAGCCGATTCTTTGACAGCACGCTTTTCAACCTGGGTGATTCCGGATGGCACTGCAACAATAATTCTTGGCCTGACAAAGGTTCGTCTGTTATGAACCTTGCGAATAAAATGCCGCAGCATTGCTTCAGTTACCTCAAAATCGGCAATAACTCCGTCACGCATAGGCCGGATTGCCGTTATATAGCCGGGCGTTTTCCCTAACATATTTTTTGCTTCAAGGCCCACAGCCAAAACACGGTTTTTAGCCCTATTGTCTGTTCTTACCGCGACTACCGAGGGCTCGCTTAATACTACCCCTTTGTCTTTAGCATAAACAAGGGTGTTCGCCGTGCCAAGATCGATGGCAAGATCATTAGAAAATACACCTAAAATTCCACTTAAAAAACCCATAAGTCCTCATTTCCGCACATATAAAGATATGTATGCAATTAAGTTCATTTAAACGCTAATTTTTATTAATTTATCAAATAGATCATGCCATTACAAGCGAAATATTATCGGTTCAAAACACAATCCATAACCGCATTGTGAATTTTTGGTCTAAAAGATTTTATTTTATCATTTTTACGTGATGGGTGTACACGATTGGTCAAAAGTATAACAATAATATTTCGTTTAATGTCCATCCAGAAGGAGGCGCCTGTAAAACCAAGATGCCCTATGCTCCTTTTTGAAAAATAGTCTCCGCAACTGGAGTCAGCCAATAATGGAGTTTCAAATCCAAGCGCTTTATCTGTTCCTTTCTGGCGCTTAAAAAAAGTGTGAAGAAGATCTTTCCCAAACAGGTTGATTGACGGGCTGCCGTAAAAATCCGACAACAGAGACGACAGGAGAATATGCAGACTGCCGGCAGATCCAAAGAGGCCGGCGTGTCCTGCAATACCTCCCATCGTATATGCATTTTCATCATGCACTACTCCATCTAAAAGGGTATTTCGCCAGAGGCATATTTCAGTGGCTGCAAATCGCCCTATAATCGGCTTTGAATTAAGATCTGCAAAAAAAAGTTCTCTGTCTGAATCTATGCCAAGCGGTCTGTATATTTCATCACTTACATAATGATCAAGACGTCTTCCAGCTACAGTTTCAACCACCAATCCAAGAATCATAAACCCAAGATCGCTGTATAGCGCCTTTTCCCCTGTGGGATATAACATGGATTCCTTTACAAGAAGGCTCTTTAATGCCTTCCTTCTCGCATCAAACGGGAGCTTGCTTAGCTTATAATAATATTCACGATAACCAGGAAAACCGGAATTGTGACATAAAAGAGATTTTATCTTTATCTGCCCCTTGTCTGTTTTTTTAAAGCAGGGCAAGATTGACTCAAGTGTTTGCTCAAGACCAAGTTTGCGTTGTTGAATCAGCCTCATAACGGCCAGCGTTGTCGCAAGCGGTTTTGTAAGGGATGCCAGATCAAAAATAGTATCTATGGTCATTTTACGTTTTGAAAATATATTGGCATATCCATAAGCTTCAAAAAAAACTATTGAATCATCCTTTGCGACCAAGAGTACCGCTCCCGGGAAAACCTTATCAGATATTGCATATCTCATAAGGCTGTCGACTTGGTTGAATTTATTAGTCATTTAGCTCTTAGTTCAAGGTTCAGGGTTCAGGGTTGAATTGAAGCTCCACGCCGCAAGCAACGGGGAATGCGCTCGCAGTTCAGTCCAAAATTCGATGCTGGACGTTCATCCATTCTCATCTTCTCATCTTCTCATCTTCTCATCTTCCTCTTGCTTTCGTCGCTGGTTCATGAAACGACAACAACTGCCTGTCGGTATCAAGAGTTGCATTAAGACCGATCGGAATTGTAATATTATTTTTTCCATGCCCAACTTCAAAGCCGGCAAGCACAGGGATGTTATCCTCTTTGAAAAGATTATCCACAATCCTGATAATTTCACTAACAGAGCCGCAATCTTCAAAAGAGCCAAGAACAAGTCCCGCAAGTCCCTTAAAACATCCGGCAAGTTTCATGTGTGTCAGCATCCTGTCAATCCTGTAGCACGATTCCCCCTTATCTTCGAGTAGCAATAGATGCCCTTTTAATCCAGGTTCAAAAGGAGTGCCGACAAGATGACACAAGGTGGTAAGGTTGCCTCCTGCAAGCGGCCCTGAAGCCAGGCCATGCCTGATCGTTATCCCTGTTTTTGGCCTTATTGCAAGCCTAACATCTGATGAAACAGCGGCAAGCAGCGCTTCTCTTGTCTTCCTGGAAGCATCTCCCAGGCTTGCCACCATAGGGCCGTGAAACGCGACAAAACCGCACTTTGTGTATAACACCGACAGGATTGCGGATATATCGCTGAATCCAATAAAAATTTTCAGATTTTTCTTAATTGATTCAAAATCTAACAATGAAAGTATCCTTATAGAGCCGAAGCCACCCCTTGCGCAAATAATTGCCTTTATTTTCCTGTCAACAAAAAAAGTGTTTATAAGGTTGGCTCGATGAATATCCGGCCCGGCAAGATACCCATTTTTTATATAGATATCATCAGGGACAATTAGGCGAAATCCCATAGCTTTCAGAGTCGCAACACCCCGGTCAAATTCTTTCCTGTCAAAAGGGCCGGCCGGAGCAACTATTCCGATACTATCGCCCGGCAACAGTCTATCCGGTGCTAATTGCATATTTTCCCTGGCATTCATTAGAAAATCCCCGATCCTCTAATCCCTGATCCCCGACCCCTGATCCCTGAACATGCTAAATTTTACTATATCCTTGTATGATTGAGCGATCAGCCTTTAGCGGTTAGCTATTAGTTTAATGATTCCAGGGTGTTTTTACTATTACAAATTCTCACCCGTTGCCTGTCTGCAGTCCCTGCACAGGTAGAGGTGTTATTTCTAATCAACGTAATGCCTTGATTTTTTAGAGCTAAACGCTAATTGCTAACAGCTAATCGCTCATCTTAGGTATATGAGATATTGACATCTAAGGACCAAGGGATTATAAATAATAATTGTCGGGGCGTAGCGCAGTCTGGTAGCGCACTTGAATGGGGTTCAAGGGGTCGGAGGTTCAAATCCTCTCGCCCCGACCAAAATAGATATTTTGCAAAGGTATCCAATTATAAATTCTTCAAAACAACCGCCTCTTTTAAATATGTAAAGACAAGATGCCCCTCTTTTGAGGCTTTTTCCTTGCCTATTGCAACCTGGTGCATCAGCTCAATTTTTTCTTTGTCAAGACTGCTAATTTGCTCGTCAATAAGCTTTAGCGAATTATAGGTTAAGCTGTACATTACAACAGGGCCAAAAAAATCTTCATTGTTTTTACCTTTGCTTAAAGCGCCGATAATATGGTGATCGGTTGTTTTTATTGCCTTTGGCGGAGGACTGTATTCGAGCAGTTCGGCAAATAGAGTAAGGGCTTCTATCACGCCGTCAGCATCTCCTCTTTCCAGCGCTGCTGCGCCATCTTTCTCAATCTCCTCGATATCAGATTCATTATAGGAAAGATCCATCATATCTATACATTCTTTTTGTATAGTCTTAACAGATTCCTCCTTTTTGCTGACAACCACATCTTTATCATTTAATATCTTGATAATATTTCGTATGTTAAGCATTTCTTTGACAGTTGGACTTTTGCGCAACACAACATCTTCGATCGTAGTATTGTAAATGGCAAGTCCATTGTCTAAAACCAGAATCCTTTTCAGATCACCATTTTCCTGCAGAATATACAGATCAAGATCCCGCTCCTGTATGAACTGATAAGAACCCATTTTAAGCAGACTGCGCATTGTTTGCTTGTCAATCTTGCGGCCGCTGTCAGGAGGCCCGATGGAATTAAGCACAATCTTCGTCATTTTATCTATCTTTATCTTTTTCAGAAGATTTTCTTTAAAGGCCATGTTGCCCCCTTTTTTTTGTGATGAAACTTTTTTATGGGTTTTGATGGTTTCGTAACGTTTTTAATTTTAACCTAAGTTGAGCGATTTATTGCGAAGATATGTGCCGAGATCTTGATGCATAAGGGTTTGCGAAAACCACAGGCATACCCGTGGATATGTCGAGGATTTTCGCGAATCCTTGATGCGCAAGAAATTGGTGCAGATCGAGTAAAAAATCGCTCAATTTAGGTTTAATCAATACAGGTTACCAAAGTCAATTAAAAGATATAGCAGAAATTTACAAACTCATTCTGTGGTTAACCTGAGGCAGCGGACAATTAAATTTAAGAACGGCTGAAACTCGCACATAAGTGAGCGTAAAGAAATAACTTAGAGCAATCATTTTATAAAAAGCTTGCTAAAGCCGACATTATCTGACTCATAGAAAATTTTATTCAGTCGTCGTTCTTTCTTAACGCTCACTAACATGCTCAAACAGTCAGCCGTTTTAAATTTAACTGCCCGCCACATCAGGTTGTTAGCAAGTTATTTTTTTGAGTTTGTAAATTTCTGTATAGACAAAAACAGATTAAATTACAGGTTGCTTATTATAAAGATTATGTTTATATATTTTCTAAGGTTCAGAGTTCAGGGTTCAGGGTTCAAAGGTTGCTTGTCCTCTGACCTCAGGACATTAATTATTCGCAATTAACAATTGACTATTAATTATTAAATGTAAATAGAGGCGATGATATTCACGCAGGAAAAATAATGAATAATTAATTGTCAATAATTAATTTTTAACTTAGCGCTTAGGGTTCATAGGTTCAGGGTTCAGAGGAATAAAGGAGTAAAATATGGATGATTATGCAGAAATAACATACGAAGGCAAAACATATAAACTCCCTGTTGTTGAAGGTTCAGAAGGGGAAAAGGCTATAAATATATCCACACTGCGCCAGAAAACCGGATTAATCACGCTTGATCCGGGTTTTGCCAATACCGGCAGTTGTATCAGCTCCATTACTTACTTAGATGGCGAAAAAGGAATCCTTCGTTATCGCGGCATACCGGTTGAGGATCTTGCCAGACATTCCACTTTTACTGAAACGGCTTATCTTTTAATAAACGGTGTTTTGCCAACCAGAGAGGAGCTCAACAGGTTCTCAGTTCTGTTGAACGATAATTCACTTGTGCATGAGGATATGCGGATTTTTTATCAGAACTTTCCAAGAGCTTCTCATCCAATGGGCATTTTATCTTCAATGGTAAATGCATTAAGAAGCTTTTATCCGGAACTCCAGAGCGTAGAAGAGGAAATTAACAAAACGGTCACACGTCTTCTCTCAAAGGTCAGAACCCTGGCGGCCATGTCTTATAAAATATCCAGGGGGCATAAGGTTATATATCCCCGTACTGATCTGCCTTATTGCGCGAACTTTCTAAACATGATGTTTGACAGCCCGGTAAAACCTTATCATATACACAAAGAACTGATAAAAGCCTTAAATGTTTTCTGGATTCTCCATGCTGATCATGAACAAAACTGTTCCACATCTGCGGTAAGGGTTGTTGGAAGCGGAAGGGTTAATCTCTATGCTGCAATCTCAGCGGGAATGGCAGCTCTCTGGGGCCCTCTGCACGGCGGAGCAAACCAGGCGGTTATTGAAATGCTTTCAAAAATACAAAAAAGCGACGGCAAATTAGACAAGATTGTTAAGCGAGCTAAAGATAAAAATGATCCTTTCAGATTAATGGGTTTTGGCCATAGCGTATACAAAACCTATGATCCGCGTGCCAAAATAATAAAAAAAATATGCAACAATGTCCTAAAAAAGCTTAAAATAAAGGATCCTTTGCTTGACCTGGCAAAGGAGCTCGAAGAGATTGTGCTAAATGATGATTATTTTAAAGAGCGCAATCTTTATCCGAACATCGATTTTTACAGCGGTATAATGCTGCGCGCCATGGGTATTCCTACAAACATGTTTACCGTCATGTTCGCCATCGGGAGGTTGCCTGGATGGATCGCTCAGTGGAAAGAAAGTATTGATGATCCTGACTGGAGACTAAGCCGCCCCCGCCAACTTTATATGGGACCGACAAAAACTAAATATATTCCCATTGATAAAAGAGGGTGAATGGATAAATCAGATTCTTTAATCAACCATATAAAGTCTGTAGCAAAAAATATGTTTCACGGAGCCAGTGAAAGTCACGACTGGGACCACACGCTTCGTGTTTGCAGGTTATGCGAGCGTATCGGGCCTGTTGAAGGCGCTGATATGGATGTACTCCTTATTGCAGCCTGCCTGCACGATATCGGAAGATACTTTCAGGATGCTTCAAACGGCGGAGTTTGCCACGCTGAAAAGGGCGCTCAGATGGCATGGCCCATAGTGAAGAAACTCCCCATTTCAGAAAAGCAAAAGGAGAATATTATCCACTGTGTTAGATCACACAGATTTCGTGGAAACCATGCGCCAAAAACAGTTGAAGCAAAGGCGCTGTTTGATGCAGACAAACTCGATGCCATCGGCGCAGTCGGTGTAGCCAGGACATATCTCTTTGCCGGAGAAATCGGCGCAAGGCTTCATAATCCTGACATAAGTGTTGAAAAATCCAAGTCCTATTCAAAAGATGACACAGGGTTCAGGGAATTTAAAGTTAAGCTTGCCGGGATAAAGGACAGAATGCTGACAAAAGAAGGAAGAAAAATAGCAAAAGAGCGGCATGCTTTCATGGAGAATTTCTTTAAACGGTTTTTAGAAGAATATGAAGGGAAGAGATAAAGGAATTAAGGGATTCAGGAATTAGGGAATTGAAGGAATTCTATCTATTTTAATTTATTGATTTTTATCCCTCAATCCCTTAATTCCTTAATTTGGCGCTAATAAAGACAGATAGTATCAAAAAAAAATGAGCCATTTTAAGAGTAAGTTGTGAGGTATGAAATATTATGACTATCAATATTGTAGAAAGAATCGACGATTTCGTAAAGGTCAGGCATTTGCTTGTAAGTGTTTCAGATAAACAGGGGCTTGATGATTTTATTCCTGAGCTGCTTAAAATAAATCCTGTAATAAAAATATTTTCTACAGGCGGCACATACGGCAAAATAAAGGATATACTTGGCGCAGATGCCGCATCCTGTCTGAAACAGGTCTCAGATTACACGGGGCAGCCCGAAACCCAGGGCGGTCTTGTAAAAACTCTGGATTTTAAAATATATCTTGGCCTCCTTACCGAAACATATAACGAATACCACAAAAATGACTTAAAGAGAACAGATGCTGTTCCCATTGATATGGTCGTAGTAAACCTGTATCCTTTTAAGGAAACTATTGCAAAACAGGATATAACAGTTGAACAGGCCAGGGGTAATATTGATATAGGCGGCCCCTGCATGATAAGGGCTGCTGCCAAAAATTTTATCAGGGTAGCGCCGGTTGTCGATCCTGTTGACTATAAAATGATTATATCGGAACTAACGACAAATAATGGATCAACCTCACTTAAACTTCGCTTTGGTCTGGCGCAAAAGGCTTTTAAACATACAGCGCTTTATGACCGCACAATCTCGGACTTTTTGGCCTCTAAATCATTTGATGATGTAATTGGATGTTATGATACTTAATTAAAAGGTTTCGGAATTTCTATAATTTATTTAAATTCCAGCGACTTTGGTTGAGTAGTTAAATAACAAATCACAAATATCAAATAAATTACAATGACCAAAACCCGCCTGCCATGCGTTGCAATTATATTAACAGTAAAAGCACGTTGGTAGGCGCCTGATTAGGATACTTCGGTAAATCCATACAAAGGCATTGCGGGCAGGTTCAAAATCCCAAAACCGTACCTTTTTGGTCGATTATCCTGTGTCATTGAATATTGGGATTTGGGATTTATTTGTAATTTGATGCTTGAAATTTGGGATTTTATAAGTTCCTTTAGGCGCTCGTAACTTCATTAATTAAGGAGATATAACAATGACTAAAGATCTTAAAAAAATGTATACAACAATCATGGATGATCATTTTACTCCAAAAATGGAGATCAGTTTTATAGACCATGATAAAAGACAGACCCTTTTTTATGAAAAGGTTGTCTGGACTATAAATAATGTCAAAAAAGGCTTGAGATATGGTGAAAACCCGGGCCAGGAAGCCGCATTATACAGACTTGTGAATGGGAATCTGATTTTGGGAGAAATCGAGACCATACAGCCGGGCAGGTATCTGGCTTCAGATATTGAGCTGTTGCAGTCCGGCAAGCATCCCGGCAAAATCAACCTGACCGATGCGGACAATGCTTTGAATATTTTGAGATATTTTACGGATAAGCCGACTGTTGTCATTGTCAAACACAACAATCCTTGCGGCGTTGCCGGATCAGACTCACTGGAAAATGCCTATGAAAAAGCATATATGGCAGACAGAATTGCGGCATTCGGCGGATGTATTGCGGTTAACATCTCTGTTGACAGGGCTACGGCTGAATCAATCAGCAAACAGTACGCTGAAGTTGTTGTTGCCCCGGATTTTGAAGAAGGGGTTATGGATATTTTTGAAAAGAAAAAGAACCTAAGGGTAATCAGAATCAACAATATCAGCAGACTTCAAACTTTTATCGGCAAAAGATGTGTGGAATTCAAAAGCCTGATAGACGGCGGTATTATTGCGCAATGGTCTTTTGTCCCGTCTGCCCGTTCCAGGAAAGATCTCGTGCTTGCAGAATGTGAATACAAGGGAAAAACATATAAAATAAATCGGGAACCTACAGACAGTGAATATGATGACATGCTATTCGGCTGGCTTGTTGAGTCCGGAGTTACTTCAAATTCCGTTATTTATGTAAAAGATAATGTTACCGTTGGAATAGGAACAGGTGAACAGGACAGAGTAGGTGTGGCGGAAATCGCAAGAGACAAGGCGTATCGAAAGCTTTGCGACCGTTATTGCTTTGAAAAGCACGGTGTCTCATATAACGATATTAAAGACCTGTCTAAAAAAGAGGAAATCGATAAAATAGTGGCTGAAGAAAAGGGCGGACTGATCAGCGCAGCCATGGTCAGCGATGCCTTTTTCCCGTTCAGGGACGGCGTGGATATTGGAATTCAAGAAGGGATAACCTCAATTATCCAGCCTGGGGGATCTGTAAATGACTATCAATCCATCGAGGCATGCAACGAGGCAGACGTCACAATGGTATATACAGGCCAGAGGAGTTTTAAGCACTAAGTTGTTTTTACCCACTTCAAAACAACTCCCTATGGCATAAATGCAACCTGTGAACGTTTACAAAACAACTTAGCGCTTATGCCCCTAAATCCCCCTTTACCAAAGGCAGAAATTTACAAACTCATTATCTGGTCAACCTGAGGCAGCGGACAATTAAATTTAAGAACGGCTGAAACTCGCACATAAGTGAGCGTAAAGAAATAACTTAGAGCAATCCTTTTATAAAAAGCTTGCTAAAGCCGACATTATCCGACTCATAGAAAATTTTATTTGGTCGTCGTTATTTCTTAACGCTCACTAACATGCTCAAACAGTCAGCCGTTTTAAATTTAACTGCCCGCCACATCAGGTTGTTGGCAGGTTACTTTTTGAGTTTGTAAATTTCTGAAAGGGGGATTTTTTTTAAAAAATTTGCAAACAGAAAAGAACTTAAAAAAATTGCTGCTAAAAAGAATAATATCAAAATACTGGTTTTTTATCGGCATTGCTGTTGTTGTATTACTGGCCTTTAACTTTCCTGTTGCCGGCGCAAAAATCAAGGAGTGGAATCTTCTTAAAATCGGTATTTTTATCGCATTTTTAATTACCGGCCTTACCTTGGAAACAAAAGCAATTCCCGATGAAATACGAAATATAAAGGTCATATCAGCGGCCATTATTTCATCTTTGGTATTATTTCCTGTAATAACATTTTTCCTGGCAAATATTTTCTATAACAATACACTCGATTTTGTTGTAGGCGCATGTATTATCGCAACTGCTCCAGTAACTGTTGCGTCAGGAACCGTTCTAACCGCTATTGCCAGAGGAAATATCCCGCTCAGCCTTTTTATCTGTGTTGCCAGTAATTTTACAGCCATCTTTACCATCCCGTTTTCTCTAAACTTGCTTTTGCAATTCAATCAGAGCATGGATCTGCCTGTATTTGTCATGATCAAAAGCCTTATTTTAATTGTATTGATTCCAGTAATAGCAGGTCAACTCTTGCGGATGAAACTCAAACATCTTGCCGCTCCGTACAGAAAGCTGTTTTCGATTTTTGCTCAGTTAATTGTTCTTCTTATTATTTTTAATGCAGTATCCAGCTCAACATCAAAAATATCTCAGATGGGATATAAAATCATATTTGTTTTTGCTTTCATGATATTGCTTCACACGATTATTCTTTTGCTGAATTTCGGGCTGTCTAGGCTGATGCGATTAAACACGCCGTCAACTTCCGCATTTACCATACATACATCACAAAAAACACTGACGGTTTCATATATAGTATGGGCAGGATATTTTGCCTCTGATTTGCCCATGGCAATGATTCCGCCAATCGCGTACCATCTTACCCAGATGATAATGGACACATGTCTGGCCCACCGTTTTAATGAGCTGGCACAGCAAAAAAAGATATGATTTGTTATTCCCACCTGTTGCCGCCTTTATGCTTGAGGTCAATATAGGTCACCCTTCCCCGTTCATTAATAAATGAATTCAAAAGCCAGCTTACAAGGCTGATAAGGAGCGAACCGAATACAGCCGACCAGAATCCGTAAACATCAAAGCCGGGAATCACGCCGGAAGCCATTTTAAGCATAAATGCATTTATCAAAAAAGTAAACAAACCAAGGCTCATAATATTTATGGGAAGGGTTAAAAGTAGCGCTATTGGGCGAAAAAAAGCATTCAGTATGCCAAGCATGGCTGCTGCAGACAATGCAGAAAAAAAACCGCTGACCTGTATCCCATCCAGCAGGTAGGATGTAATTATGATAGCGCCTGTCAGGGTTAACCATCTTATAATAATGCCGTTCATTTTACTCCCTACTCCCTACTCCTTAAACACTATCCCCGCATATCCAACAAAGCTGTCGCCGGGACTCTTATCATAGCTGGTAGCATAGGCAATGGATTCTGCATGTTTTGCCCCAAGCTGTTTTGCGGCCGCTATAGCTGTTGCCGCGGCCCCTGAACAGCAGGCATTCTGGTGCGCCGTAGCTTCCCTTATAACCGCCTCGGGATCCATTGTAAGCATGACATCAATAATCCTGCGATCATTTTCATTACGCACCCAATCAAGCGATGCAGGACCGATCCCCTCTGGCATAAACCCATAGTTTGTGCCGTAATGTGTAAGGTCAGTAGAGCCGATAACTTTGGCCCGAAGGCCAAGCTTTGCTGCGATCTCCGCTGCTGCTTTACCTATTTCAAGAGAGCTTGTATCAGGAGAAACGCCAATTGGAACGATTTTCACATCTTCAAAAAAATATTTTATAAAGGGAAGTTGAAGTTCTATTGTATTGTCCTGCATAAAATTTTCTGGAGTTTCTATCTCAAAGCTATATTTTTCGGCCAGCTCTTGTGCAATATTCTTTTCGATTTCGATTTCACCGAACGGAGTTTCCCATGCTCCCTCTTTCATAATATAACATGGAGAATCAGAATAAAGATGCATACCAAAAATAATCACAACATCTGTTGGCTTTTCATCTTTGAGGCAATTGATTACATTACAGGCAATACTGCCTGAAAAGTACCACCCTGCATGGGGCACAATCCCTCCGATCCCCTTCTCTTTTAAAGAATCCTTAACCTTTATTTCTTTAAGAAAATGGTTAATCTCCTTTTCACACTCACTGGCGCTGTCAGGATACCAGCTTCCGGCAAAAATCGCTTTTCTAACATTCATTGTTATCACCTCATCTTTTGTTAAATATTTACCACAGAGTTCACAGAGGTCAGAGGGCCGGCAACCCTGAACACCAATGTTGTTGACTTAAACGCATTTTGTTTTGAACCGCAGAACCGCAGAACAAGGAACCGCAGAATTTCTAAGCAATGTAAGACCTTGTTAAACCTAAATTGAGCGATTTTTTACTCGATCTGCACCGATCTCTTGCGCATCAAGGATTCGCGAAAATCCTCGACATATCCACGGGTATGCCTGTGGTTTTCGCAAACCCTTATGCATCAAGATCTCGGCACATATCTTCGCAATAAATCGCTCAACTTAGGTTAAACTTCATAATTCGACATTCGCATTTGACTAAAACCCCTGAACCTTTGAACCTTTGAACCCTGAACCTTTGAACCCTGAACCTTTGAACCCTGAACCTTTGAACCCTGAACCCTGAACCCTGAACCTTTGAACTGTTACTTTAATTTTTTGCCACGTTTACTCAATAATGCAAAGCACATCACCCTTTGCAACAGAATCGCCGGCGCTGAAATTAATAGATTTGATTGTGCCGCTTGCAGGAGACGGAAGGGCATTCTCCATTTTCATGGCCTCCAGGATAACAATTGTTTCTCCTTTCTTTACAGCATCTCCTGTCCCTTTTTCATAGCTTATTACCATACCGGGCATCGGAGCTGAAAGAGGGGCGCCGTTACCCTGCGCCATGGAAGCAGACTCAGATTTTTTAACCGGCGCTGGAGCTTCCGGAATCCGCGGTTTGTTCAAAGGAGGCGCTGCGGCCGCTATCGGCGCCGGAGCTGGCGCGGAGACTGGCGGTATCGCATGAACTACAGGCAATGACTGTGGTGTCCCACCTTCCTCTTCCACTCCAACATCAAAATATTCATTATCAACAAACACCTTAAATTTGCGCAGACCTTCACCCTTGGGAGGGGCCTCTTTTTCCGGCTTTTCAACAAGCTTTCCGGCAAGGGCCTTTTTAATAAGATCCTGCTCGGCCTTAACATCGGCCATTGTTCTTGGCTTGACCTCCGCAGGAGGCTCCTCCTTGCCGTATTTCCATTTCAAAAACCTTTTCCCTGTAACAGGATAAAGCGCATACGTAAGAACATCATCCAGATCCACAGCAAGGCCCTTTACATCCTCTCTGGCCTTTTCCAGCTCAGGCTCCAGAACCTCGGCAGGTCTGCATGTAATCGGTATTTCTCCCCTTGAGTAGCCTTTTAAACTTTTTTCCTTAACTTCGGAATCAATGGGAACAGGGGTCTTTCCATACAGGCCGTAGCACAGGTCTTTAACCTGGTCTGTAATCATCTTGTATCTCTCTTTTTCATCATCAAACAGGACGTTATTGACAGTCTGAACGCCGACAATCTGACTCGTAGGAGTAACAAGTGGAACCTGGCCAAGATCTTTCCTGACCCTGGGAAGTTCGGCATATACATCATCTATTCTGTCAAGAGCATCCATCCCTCTCAACTGGTTGACAAGGTTGGACAGCATCCCTCCAGGAATCTGGTGGAGAAGAACATTGATGTCGATTATCGAAAGTTTTGTATCGTCAAGCAAGTGTCTGTACTTCGGAATAATATCCCTTTCAAGAATTTCGTTAATGGCAGCGAGAAGCTTGATATCAAATCCCGTGTCTCTGTTTGTTCCGAGAAGGGACATAACAAACGGCTCAACAGCCGGGTGTGATGTGCGATATGCATAAGGAGACATGCATGTGTCAATAATATCAACGCCGGCCTCAATTGCCTTTAAATGAGCCATGTCCGCCATGCCTGAAGTAAAATGGCTGTGAAGATGAATGGGAACCGATACAGCCTCCTTTAATGCCTTGACAATGGTATATGCGTCATAGGGGGCTATCATGCCCGCCATATCCTTTATGCAAATGCTGCCAGCGCCCATCCCTTCGAGGTCTTTTGCTTTATTTACGTAATACTCAAGGTTATAAACGTCTCCACCCATACGCGGCTCGGTTATTGAAAAGCATATACAACCCTGAAAATGTTTTTTGCATTTCTTGATAACGGGGACAACTGTCTCAAAATTACGAAAGTCATTTAAAGCATCAAATGTCCTGAAAACATCAATGCCGTTTGCGGCAGCTCTATCAACAAACGCTTTGGCAACATCATCGGCGTAATTTCTGTATCCCACCAGGTTCTGCGCCCTGAGCAGCATGGACATCGGAGTCTTTTTAAAATATCTTTTTAAGATTCTGATCCTTTCCCATGGGTCCTCATTCAAAAAACGGTGCATTGCATCAAATGTAGCGCCTCCCCATGTTTCCACAGCCCAGAATCCAACATCGTCCATCATCTCAGCAACAGAAATCATGTCTTCAGTACGCCCCCTTGTAGCAAACAAAGACTGATGGCCGTCACGCAGAGATAAATCCATTATTTTAAGAGGATTTTTTGCCTTAGGCCTGTCCTTGCTGTAATCCATTTTTGTAATTTCCACCCGATTATGATCGCTCATCTAACTATTCTCCCTTTTTAAAATGCCTAAAGCAGAAAAGACAGCGCCTAAAGTGCCTAAAATGAGCTAAAGTGCCTAAAGTTAAGGAATTTTGCCTATTATAAAACTGCAAGTAAGCTAAAGTATGTTAAAGTTTTGTTAAAGTTTTGTAGAAATAGAAGTAAAGATGGCCAGTGGCTCACCACATTGCTTTAGACATTTATAGCTTTAAAATTAGCAGCACCGAAGGTGCATTCCTTAACTTTAGCTCACTTTAGGCGCTTTATTTAACCTAAGTTGAGCGATTTATTGCGAAGATATGTGCCGAGATCTTGATGCATAAGGGTTTGCGAAAACCACAGGCATACCCGTGGATATGTTGAGGATTTTCGCGAATCCTTGATGCGCAAGAGATCGGCGCAGATCGAGTAAAAAATCGTCCAATTTAGGTATTAGATTGTTTTGGAACAAATAATGTCCAAAAGTGGAATTTGAATAGATTTTCCTTCCTTCATAATTCAACATTAAATCAGTATGTTCAATGGCTAAACGGCATTATCTAAATGGTGTCACTTTTTTGTATTGCACTCTTAGGCGCTTTAGCTCACTTTATTCTATGAAAGGCCTTCATCTGCATGAGGGTACGTGCCTGCATCAGACTTTGCCTTCCGCTAACACCCCACAGATTTAATGAAACCTGTCTCGATACAAAATCAGCCCTGTCGGTTACAATCGCAGGCTGCATACCGACAGCCTCTTCTTTTGTTTTGATATAACTTATTACCGCAGAAATTGCAGCAGCCTTTTTCTTTTTGTTTTCCATTAGCTTCACTTCCCAACCACTGGACCACTTGACTAATTAGCGCTTGAACGAAAACCCCACTTTTTATCATTTCGACTAACGTGCAGCACAGGCGCTCTCGCCGTGATAGCGACACATCGCAGCAGGTGCGCCGCGTGAGGGATAAATCTTAAATCTCAATATTAACAATACCATAAGATTTCTCGCTCACGCGGCGCAAGCGCCTGCGCTGCACGTTGCTCGAAATGACAGGTGTAGGCGCTCCTCAATTCCAGCGTTCCCTGACACTTAACACTTAACACCTAACACCTAACACCTAACACCTAACACCTAACACCTAACACCTAACACCTAACACCTAACACCTAACACCTAACACCTAACACCTAAACCGGTATATTCCCGTGCTTCTTAGCAGGCCTGGTCTCCCGCTTGCCGCACATTACCTCAAGGGCATCGATTAAACGGGGCCTTGTCTCTGCCGGCACAATCACAGCATCAATATAGCCTCTGCTTGCAGCACAATAAGGATTTGAAAAAAGATCCTCATATTCTTCAATTTTTTCTTTGCGCATTGCAACAGGATCTTCGGCTGCCTTAATCACTCTACGATGGATGATATTAGCCGCCCCACCGGCTCCCATTACGGCAATCTGGGCGCTTGGCCACGCAAAAGCCATGTCTGCGCCCAGATGTTTTGAAGACATTGCAATATATGCCCCCCCATAGTCCTTGCGCGTAATAAGAAGCATCTTCGGAACCGTTGCCTCTGAATAACACCAGAGCAGTTTTGCTCCATGACGGATAATTCCGCCCCATTCCTGCTGACTTCCGGGAAGATAGCCAGGCACATCGGCTATAGTCAGTATCGGAATGTTAAAGGAATCGCAAAAACGTATAAACCGCGTAGCCTTGTCCGAAGCGTCAATATCAAGGCATCCAGCCAGAACTTTCGGCTGATTTGCGATAATGCCAATGGCTCTTCCGTTCAGCCTGGCAAAACATACGATTATATTCCTGGCATAATGCTCATGGGGCTCAAAAAAATCTCCATTGTCAACTATCGATCTTATCACATCCTTCATGTCATACGACTGGCTCAGATTATCAGGAATAATTGAGTTAAGAGCAGGATCTGTCCGGGCCGGGCTGTCTCCGATATCCTTAACAGGCGGATCCTCCATGTTGTTTGACGGCAGATATGAAAGGAGTTTTTTTATTTTATTTATGGCGTCTTCATCGTTTTCACCTGCGAAATGGGCAACCCCGCTTTTTTCGTTATGCGCCATGGCTCCGCCGAGATCCTCAAATGTAATTTCCTCTCCTGTAACAGACTTTATCACCTCAGGACCTGTAATAAACATATAGCTGCTGTTTTTTACCATAAAAACAAAATCTGTCATGGCCGGCGAATAAACCGCTCCTCCGGCTGTGGGCCCCATAATCGCTGAAATCTGCGGAATAACTCCGGATCCGGCTGAATTTCTAAAAAAGATCTCGCCGTATCCTGAAAGCGCGTCAATCCCCTCCTGTATCCTGGCCCCTCCTGAATCATTAATGCCGACAAAGGGCACGCCTGCCTTAAGGGCAAGGTCCATGACCTTGCATATCTTTTTTGCTTGCATTTCACCAAGACTGCCCGCCCTGGATGTAAAATCCTGGGAAAAAGCAAACACATGCCTTCCGTCAACAAGACCATGACCTGTTATCACTCCATCGGATGGAATTTCAATCTTTTCCATGCCGAAATTTACGCACCTGTGCGAAACAAACATATCGATTTCCCGGAATGTTTCAGGATCAAATAAAAGGTTTAACCTCTCCCTCGCTGTCAGCTTCCCTTTCTCATGCTGGTTTGCAACCAGCTTGTCGCCGCCCATCTTCAGGATTTTCTCTTCCATCTCCTTTAGATGCCTTATTTTATCTTCCACAATACCCATTATTATTTCCTTTCACTTCAAGGTGTTAGGTGTTAGGTTGTTTTAAAAAATGAACGTCCAACGTCGAACATTGAACATCCAACGTCGAATAATGATGTCGCTTTGCTCCTCAATTTATTTCTGTTTCTTTTCAGCCGTTTTGATACTCGTAACGAAAATCTGTAACCATTCACGGGTTCTCAAAGCCTGCTGTGTCATTATCAAAACCATAGCAGCCATTATGTAGGAGAGGCTTTCAGCCTCGATTGATCGCGGCTAAAAGCCGCTCCTACAAGTCTCACAAGGCACTTAGGCCGTGAACGGTTACGAAAATCTTAATTAATTCCTCTGTTTCTTCATCTTTTCCCATTTAATATTCGACGTTGGACGTTCGACCTGCCCGCAATGCCTTTGGTCTCGGTAGAAAATGTCCTGGTATCGTTTATGATGCATGGCAGGCGGGTGTTCGATGTTCATCTTTTGTTTTTTCTTTTTTTCATTCGATGTTCGATGTTGGACGTTCGATGTTCGATGTTCATCTTTTTTTCTTCTCTATTCTCTAAGCCCTAATCCCCTAATTCAAGCAGCCTCTGCGCCGCATTTGTGGGTGCGATTATGCCTTTCTCCACTTCTCTTTTCATCTCCGGCAGCATTCTTTTAACATCAGGATTATTATAAAACCGCTCTTTAAGCCCTTCCTCCAACAAAGACCACATCCAGTCAACAGCCTGTTTTTTCCGTTTTGCCTCTAATTCTCCAGTGGCAATAAGACTTTGCCTGTGATTTAAAACAGTCTCCCATATCTCGTCAATACCAGTCATTTCAAGGGCGCTGCACGTCAAAACAGGAGGCGTCCAGGTCGGAGATGCTGGGCTCAACAGGTGCAGGGCGGTTTCATACTCCTTTTTTGCCCTTTTTGCTTTTTCAATATTGTCGTGGTCCGCCTTGTTTATGGCTATGGCGTCAGCCAGCTCAGAAACCCCTTTTTTAATCCCCTGAAGTTCATCTCCGGCCCCTGCCAGCATAAGAACCAGAAAAAAATCGACCATTGATGCCACAGCGGTTTCAGACTGGCCCACCCCGACCGTTTCAACGATTATTACATCAAAGCCCGCTGCTTCGCAGATAAGCATTGTCTCTCTGGTTTTCCTTGTAACCCCGCCAAGGGCGCCGCCTGACGGAGATGGCCGGATAAATGCCATTTTTTCAACAGACAGCCTTTCCATTCGGGTCTTGTCCGCAAGGATGCTCCCGCCGCTCCTTGTGCTGCTTGGATCAACAGCAAGAACCGCCACCTGGCTCCCCTTCTTGACAAGGGTCATGCCAAGACTCTCAATAAAGGCGCTTTTACCAGCGCCCGGAACCCCGGTTATACCCAGCCGCACGGCCTTCCCTGTATAAGGAAGGAGGCTGTCGATAATGGTTCTTGCCAAATCCTGATGGAACGCAAGGGAACTTTCAATCAGCGTAATGGTCTTTGCGAGAACAACCCTGTCCCGCTTCAGCGCCCCCTGGATATAATACTGCGCTTTATTTCGAGTTTTGTTCATTTAAATATTAGGTGTTAAGTGTTAAGTTGTTTTAAAAGATGAACGTCCAACACATATTAAAAGATGAACGTCCAACATCGAACGTCGAACGTCCAACATCGAATAATGAAATTGCTTCGCTCTTTTAAATTATTTTAAAATCGAATAAAAAACCAATGCCGAACCTTGAATGACTATTTCTGTTTCTTCTCAGCCCTCCGGGGCGTAAGCCCCTACGGGCCAGAGGCCGTTTTGATACTCGCAACGAAAATCTTAATTAATTCCTCTGTTTCTTCATCTTTTTTCTAAAGCAGCCTTTCTTCCAGATCATATGTATGTTTCTTCATCTTTTTTCATTCGATGTTCGATGTTGGACGTTCGATGTTCGATGTTCGTCTTTTTTCTAAAGCCTTCATCGTCTTATTTGCCGACTCCGTCAATGCCGTTCCAGGGCCGAATATCCCTTTTACACCTGCATTATAAAGAAAATCATAATCTCCCGGCGGTATTACACCTCCGACAAACACCATAATATCCGCAGCGCCTCTCTTTTTCATGGCCTCTATAAGCTGTGGGACAAGAATCTTGTGCCCCGCGGCAAGACTTGACACACCAACGCAATGCACATCGTTCTCAACAGCCATATTGGCTGCTTCCTCTGGAGTCTGAAACATGGGGCTGATATCCACATCAAATCCAAAGTCAGCGTATGCTGTGGCAACAACCTTAATTCCCCGATCATGACCGTCCTGCCCCATCTTTGTGACAAGTATTCTCGGTCTTCTCCCCTCTTTTTCCATAAAGGCGCTGGTTCTTTTCCTGATCAAAGCGATTATTTCGCTGTCTCCATATTCAGCGGAATAGACTCCGGATATACACTGACTTATGGCTACATACCGCCCAAAAACCTTTTCCATGGCATCAGTGATCTCTCCAACTGTTGCCCTTGCTCTAACAGCGGGAATGCATACTTCAAGGAGATTTCCTTTGGATTCAGCGCATTTCGTAATAGCTTCAAGAGCCTTTTTCACACTAACAAAATCCCGTTTTGCCTTTATCTCTTTTAGCCTTGCGACCTGCTCATCACGAACAGAGTCTGAAACCTCCAGAACATCAAGGGGAGCTTCTTCCTCTACCCGGTATTTATTTACACCAACAATAACATCCTTGCCCTGGTCTATCCGGGCCTGCTTTATGGCCGCGGATTCTTCTATTCTCATCTTCGGCATACCCGATTCTATAGCCCTGGCCATCCCTCCCAGATTCTCCACCTCCTTAATGATCTTTCTCGCCTCCTGAATTATTCCATTGGTCAATGCTTCCACATAATATGAACCTCCAAGCGGATCAACTACATGACAGATCTGAGACTCTTCCTGAATTATCAACTGGGTATTTCTGGCTATCCTGGCAGATAAATCCGTGGGAAGGCCCACGGCCTCATCAAAAGAGTTAGTGTGAAGCGACTGGGTTCCTCCCAGCACGGCGGACATACATTCAAGGGTTGTGCGTATGATATTGTTATAAGGGTCCTGCTGGGTCAGGCTCCATCCTGAAGTCTGGCAATGGGTCCTCAGCATAAGAGATTTGGGATTTTTCGGGTTAAACCGGCCCATTATCTCGGCCCATAAAAAACGGGCGGCCCTTAACATGGCAATATCCATGAAAAAGTTCATCCCTATGCCAAAGAAAAAGGAAAGGCGCGGAGCAAAAGTATCGATATTCAAACCAGCGGCAAGGGCTGCCTTTACATATTCCAGCCCATCAGCCAGCGTAAAAGCTGTTTGAAGAACGGAATTCGCGCCGGCCTCCATTATATGGTAACCGCTTATGCTGACTGTATTGTATTTGGGCATGTTTTCCGAGCAGTATTTAATAATATCTGAAACTATCCGCATGGAGGATTTTGGAGGATATATATATGTATTTCTTGTCAGATATTCCTTTAAAATATCGTTTTGAATAGTCCCTTTTAACTTATCTGCAGATACGCCCTGCTCTTCAGCGGCAACTATATATCCGGCCAAAACAGGCAGCACAGCGCCATTCATGGTCATGGAAACAGACATCTCATCCAGGGGGATCTGATCGAAAAGGATCTTCATATCCTCAACAGAATCAATTGCCACGCCGGCCTTTCCAATATCCCCTGCTACCCTGGGATGATCCGAGTCATAACCCCTGTGAGTAGCCAGATCAAATGCCACTGAAAGCCCTTTCTGGCCTGCGGCAAGGTTTCTTCTGTAAAACTCATTAGATTCTTTTGCCGTAGAAAAACCGGCATACTGGCGGATCGTCCACGGCCGGCCGCTATACATGGTAGCTCTAACCCCACGCATATATGGATCAAACCCGGGAAGTGTATTCACAGATTCAAACCCTTCCAGATCTTCGGCAGTGTAAAGGGGTTTTACATTTATCCTTTCCGGGGTCATCCAGTCGAGCGAGTCAACAGCCCTCCCTTTCAACTCCTTTTCCGCAAGTTCAGTCCATTTATCTTTCTCCGGACGGTCTGACATGGTATATTTCCTTTTACAGGGTTGTTTTAAAAGATGAACGTCCAACATCGAACATCGAACATCGAATAATGATGTCGCTTTGCTCCTCAAATTATTTTAAAATCGAATGAAAAAACAAACATCCAATACCGAACAGTAAGCAGCTATTTCTGACAATCTCGCAAAAAGTCGTCACTCCGGTAAAAACCGGAGTCCAGATGATTTGCAACTACTTGAAAAGACTGGATAGCGCTGACGCTTCACTACGTGCCCTGCTTTCGCTGGAATGACGGTTAAGTGGTATGATGGACTTTTTGCGAATTCATCATTTCTGTTTCTTCGTCTTTTCCCATTCAACATTCGATGTTCATCTTTTGTTTTTCATTCGATGTTGGACGTTCGATGTTCGATGTTCGATGTTCGATGTTCATCTTTTAATCCGTTCGATGTTCATTTCTTTTCAA
This sequence comes from Thermodesulfobacteriota bacterium, assembly GCA_034721935.1. GTDB lineage: Bacteria > Desulfobacterota > Desulfobacteria > Desulfobacterales > ETH-SRB1 > Desulfaltia. The sequence goes on along the minus strand of JAYENE010000579.1, from coordinate 292 downwards.
TCCCTCAATCCCTTACCTTCACAGCTTTCAGCCTAACAGCCTTCAGCCTAAAACCCTATCCTTTTTCACACAATTCAACCAGAACCCCGTTAGTCGATTTTGGATGCAGAAAAGCTATTTTTGCGCCGCGTGCTCCTGTTCTCGGGGTTTCATCAATAAGCCTTACACCTTTTTCCTTTAACTCTTTCAAAGCCTCTTCGATGTTTTCAACACGAAAAGCAACGTGATGTATTCCTTCTCCCCTCTTTTCCAGGAATCTCCCGATAGTCCCCTCAGGATCGGTGGATTCAAG